>CAUQMN010000222.1:0-3327 GCA_963518765.1 uncultured Campylobacter sp. | reverse complement strand
CTATATCGGCCTCGATCGCCGCCCGTGCCGCCTGCGTATCTGCAACGTCAAATTTTAAAGCGCTCAAATTTAACTCGTTTTGTAAATTTAATAATTGCTCGCTCGCGCTTTTGCCGTGTAGCACGACCTCGTATCCCGCCGCCGTCAGCCGTCTAGCCACCGCTTCGCCGATGCCGCGACTCGAGCCCGTTATCAGCACTCTTTTACTCATCTAGTATCCTTTTTACGTATTCCTCGTCCGGGCTTAGCACGTTTAGCGTCGCGCGCGCTCCAAGCTCACCGTTTACGTAAAGCTCGCAGTCGTAAACTCCAAAACCGCTTGCGTCTTGTATCGAGCAGGCGGCTTCGATGACGACTTCGTCTCCGATCTTTAAAAACGGCTTAAATATCTCAAATTTTCTACTACCCAGCAAAAAACCCAGTCCGAATTTCATCCCCCTTAGCTCGCGCATCTTTGAGTCGTAGATGCCCAGCGACTGAGCCATCATCTCGACGGTTTTGTGCATGGCAAATTTGCCGTCCGTTAATAATTTATTATCCTCTTTTATCACGCTTTTGGTTTTTATGCACCCATCTTCAAATTTAAGCACCTCGTCGATAAAAATGATCGCCGTACCGTGCGGGAGATAACCCTCTAGGCTCATTTCACCCTCCCAAACACGATCGCCGCGTTATCGCCGCCGAATGCAAACGACAGCGACATAGCTGAATTTACGACCGCTCTTTGGCCAAATTTTACCAAATTTACCCCCTCTATCTCATCATCATAAACCCCGTCATATACGTGCGGCGGTAGCGCGGTTTCGCCCTTAGCGCAAAGCATGGCGCAAAGCGCGCTCTCGATGGCTCCTGCAGCTCCTAACGTGTGGCCGATTAGAGGCTTGACGGAGCTTGCGGGTACGAGCGGCAAAAGCGAATGCACGATCTTTGCCTCGATCTTATCGTTTGCCTGCGTGCCGGTACCGTGCAAATTTATATAATCCACGCTGCTTAAATTTGCCGCCTGCAGCGCCTTTTGCACGCACTTTGTTTGCATCTGTCCGCTAAAATCAGGCTGCGTCATATGAAACGCGTCGCAGTTTGAGTGCTCGCCCGCGATAACGACGTTTGAGATTTCATCCCTGCTCGCTACGAAAAACGCCGCGCCTTCGCCGATATTTATACCGTCGCGATTTTTGGAAAACGGATTGGTCTCGCGCGCGCTTAGGATGCCTAGGCTATCAAAGCCGTTTATCGTTAGCGTATTTAGGCTATCCACGCCGCCGCAGATTACGGCGTCGCAGATACCGGGCTCCAGCAGCCTTTTTGCCGTTATGATCGCCTTGACGCCCGAGGTACAGGCGGTCGAGACGGAAAACGCAACTGAGCTAAGCCCGTAAAAATCGGCGATAAATTCGGACGGATTGGCTAAGGAGTTGCGACTGACGCCGAATTTTGAAGCATCAAAAAACCCCGTCGCGGCAAAATCCTTAAACGTTTCGTAGTTTTCCTCCACGCCGCTAGTAGTCGTGCCAACTACTACGCCGACGCGGTTTTTGCCGTACTTTTTGATAGCGTCTCGCACGTCTTTATCTAGCTGCAAAAGCGCGCTTAAAACCAGAGCGTTCGTGCGCGTTTGCAAGTGTTTTGGCGTATTTTGGCTAAATTTAGCCAGCGGCGCGCGGGCTTTGCCGAGGATAAAGCTTTTATCCGCCCTAAAGCCTTCACAAACGCTCAAAAATCTCTTTTCGCCGCATAAATTTGCAAAATTTTCCTCCGCATCGGCTCCGGCTGCGCTGATGAGGGCTGGCTTACTAACGTATATCAAGGGCTCTTACCTTAAAATTTTCGTTATTTGCCGTTATGACGGCCTCTTTTTGATTTGACTTTACGATATTTAGCACTTTAATAAAAAGCTCGCTGTAGGCGCTATTTGGCGGCAAAAAGCCGATAGCTTCAAATTCGCCGCTCGGCCTTAAAACTCGCCTAGCCAGCGGAGTACCCATGGAGTTTATCATCGTAAAATAAAAATCCTCTTTTTCATGCGAAATATAGAGCAAATTTGAGCCGCTTTGAGAAATCACTTCAAACTCGCGTTTGTCGAAATTTACGATCTGCGGAACATCAAATTTTGCCTTCGCCGCACATCCGCAAAAAAAGATCGTCGCCATAAAAATAAGTAAAAATTTAAAAGCTCTTTTAAGCCTCACTCGCTAGCCGCCCTATTAAAATCTTTATTGTTTTTTAGAATAATTTTAAATTATATCTTTTTTACCTTAAACCTACAGCGCATAGCTTGCCTCCTGCTAAAGGCCGCGCAAATTTACGAATGCGAATATGGCGGCATACGAGATTTAAGCGCTTAAAATAAGCTAATCTACTCCCCCAACCCCATCCTCACGCGGTTTACGCAGGTAATCATGAGTAAAAACACCGCTACGTAAAGTACCCAGACGCTCCACCCCGGCAGCCATCCCAGCAGCGCGTAAACGGTAGCTATAAGCCCGAATAAAAACGCTCGGTCGCTTTTACCCATAGGTCCGTCGTAGCGTCTACCTCGTCCGTGGATCTGACCTAGCACACCTAAAAATTCGCTCATAAAAGCTAGAAAAATAACGAGCGAGATAACGTCCCGTCCAAACGGAGCCACGAAGGCAAAGGGCAGATAAAGCGCAGTATCCGAGATGACGTCCGTAGCTTCGTTTAGATAGCCGCCCAGCGGACTTTTTTGATTAAACTCGCGAGCTAGCATACCGTCGATGGCATTTAGCGCCATACGTAAAAACATCCAAACGGGCAACATAAAAAACAGTGCTGAAATATCGGCAAATTTTATCAGGACTACGCCCAGCAGAACGGAGACGACGCAGGCTACTAGGGTAACTTCGTTTGCCGTGACGCCTGCGCTATAAAGACGCCTAACTAGCGGGCGCAGTAGATTTTGAAACCTGGGTTTTAGCTCGTAAATACTCATAACGCTCCAAATGCAAAATTTGGGTATTGTGACGTAAAAACGCTTGAATAGGGTTTAAAATGGCTTTGCGCCGTTTGGTCTTAAAGCAAATTTGCCAAATACCGAGCATTTTTATCGGCGACTTTGCGCCTGCATATTCAATGCCCCAATCCCTCCAAAAAAGCCGTTAAACGTATTGAGCGAATTTAGCCAAACGTCTCGCGACGATGGCGGCGATAACCTTGCCTAAAGCAAATTTAAATGGCGACTTTAGAGTCGTCCGTACCTACGTATCCAGGCCCACGCTCTAGCCAAAATAGTATCCAAACCTTTCAGTCAAAAAGATAAATTTAATTTTATAAAAATACGCATAATATCCCTTCAATTTTAAAATA
>CAUQMN010000221.1:0-3344 GCA_963518765.1 uncultured Campylobacter sp. | reverse complement strand
CTACATACATCTTTTATCCTTTATTTACTTAGAAAAAATATCGCATCCGAGCCGTCTATATCAAGCCGCACCAAGACGCCTCGGTTTTTATTGTTTTCGTCTTGAGTTACCTCTAAAATATGCGGCAGGGTAAAGCTCACGGTTATGCCCTGCCTGGCTAGCTGCGATTCGATACGGTCGCAAATAACGCTTAGCAGATCGGCATACGCTTGAGATAGGCTTAAATTTTCGCTATTTTGGAGTAAAATTTTACACATCTTTTTGATATCGCTTTTTTGTAGGCAGAGGATAAATTTAGCCTCCAGATCGCCGTAAAACGCGACCGAACCGATATTAAATTTACCCTCTTGGCAGCTAAAACGCTCTATGGCGGTGCTTATTTTTGTAACCGTAGAACCGGACATTGAGGCTAGAGTGTCCGTTACTGTCGCTAAAAGGCTCGGTAGGGCGTTTATGATATCTTTGGTAAGATTTTTGGGTCTTTCTTCCCCAAAGCCGCCTCCGCCCGCGATAGTACCGTCGTCTTCGTAAAATTCGCTAAGGCTCTTATAAACCAAGATGCCGTAGTCCTCAAGGTCGTTTTTTAGGACTTGGGACGTGCTGGCTAGTTTTAAGCCGCATACGACGATAGCGGCTCCATACTCGGCGCATACGGTAGAGAGCTTGGCTAAAAAAGATACGCCGTGGATATTTATCGAGCTTGATTTACTCATATCAAAGACAAAAAATTTAAAGCCTATTTTTAATGAATTATTAAACGTCTTTTGGTCGAAATTATTTATGAAAGCCGAGTCGATAAAGCCCTCTAACTCGTATATGACGACATTTTCTTTGAGCGTGGTTTTTATGTCTTTCTTGCTTGATTTTATCTGCGTGAGATAGACTGAATACTCAAAGTCTTTATGAACGCTTTTAAATTCTTTTAGATCCTTAGCTATCGTCGGGATATAGCCGATACCCGAGAGTTTAAGGGCGATTTGGCGTTTTTGGTCGGCATCGTCGTTAAAAACTATGATGCGTCTATTTGCGTATTCGGGTTTAAACTCTCCCCAAAATAGCGCCGCTACGTTTGCTGTCTCGAAAAAAGATAAATTCGTCATGCCCTTTGACATTCTTTTAAGCGCTTTAAATTTAACTTCGTTATAGTCGCAAAAGCCTACGCTAGCACCGTTAAATGCGGCTAGCTTTAAAACGGCTTCAAGGATTAGATTAAAACCGATTTTATTAAAATAAACGGCGTTTTTAAGGGATATTAAGATGTAGCGAGGGGATTTTTGGCGAATAGAATTTATATTTTTTTCGCTGATTTCATACTTAGATACGTCTCCGTCAAGAAAGCCCAGAGGATAAAAAATGGCGGTATCGTCTTTAAATTTTAATCTCATAAAACGCCTAGAAATTTCCCGATTTATAGCAGGGTTTAAATTTGCCCGCAGATCTCGCAAAATAAAATATATTTAAATTTTATTATTTTATCCTTTTTATCCATAATTTTAGTTTAAAACACTGCACTCGCGTAAAAACCGATCGGAGCATTTAAGTTAATATATTGCTTATTTTAGATAAAATCAGGAAAAATTTTTAATTTTAAGGAAATAAAATGTCAAGAGTATGTGCAATAACAGGCAAAGGTCCGATGGTAGGCAACAACGTTAGCCACGCCAAAAACAGAACTAAAAGAAGGTTTTTACCAAACCTACGAACTATCCGCGTAACGCTAGAGGACGGCACTACGAGAAAGATCAAGGTAGCTGCTTCTACGCTAAGAACTATGAGAAAACAGTCACGCTAAATTTGCCGTAAATTTGAGGAGTTTTCTTTGTTTAAAAAGATTTTAAAATTCCTCAACTGGTCGAGTTCTGCCAAACCTCAAATCAATCTCAATACCGAACTTTACGAACAACTTCGCCCGTTTCGCCTACCGCTCATCTTAGTCGTTTTGATGATGACGATCGGCGCTATGGGTTATGTCGCGATTGACGGCTTTAGCCTATCTGACGCGATATATCAGGCGGGTATGACTTTTACGACCGTCGGATTTACCGAGGTTGCGCCCATTTCCCCGGCTGGACGGCTTTTTACCATCACGTTTATTTTACTCGGTTTTGCCGTTTTTACGTTTTCTACGGGTTTGATGCTCGAGGTTTTAAAAAAAGGCGCACTCGTAGCGATCATAAAGGAGAGACGAATGCTATATAAGATCGCAAGGTTAAAAAACCACTTTGTTATCTGCTATCACAACCAATACACATTAGAGCTAAGCCGAGAATTTAGGGAAAATCACATCCCCTTCGTCGTCATCGACCCGCGCGAAGATCTACCGGAAATCGCAGAAAGAAATAAGTATCCATACTACATCGTCTCTCAGCCCCACACGCAAACCGCGCTTTTAAAGACGCATTTTTCAAGCGCAAAAGGTATGATCACGCTAAGCTCTAATATCGCCGACAATATCGCGCTTATCGCGACCGTAAGGCTTTTTGAAAAAGAGATCGGACGTAAAAAGCCCTATTTTATAATGACAAACTCCGATAATCAAGACGATACCGAACGCCTAAAAAAGCTCGGTGCAAATAGCGTCGTGAGCCCGTCAAAGCTAGTCGCCCAGCGCCTTAGCGCCATGAGCGTGCGACCCGATATGGAAAATTTGCTTGAGCAGTTTTTGTATAAACAAGACTCGCCGATCGACATCGACGAGATTTTGGTTCCCGACTACTCATGGGTGCGCTTTAAACGACTAAAAGAAACAAATTTGCGAAACATAACAAACGCCGATGTCGTGGGCATCAAGGACGTAAATAATAAATTTATCCCGATGCCAAAGGGCGATACGCTAATCGGCACGGGCACGAAGCTACTAGTTATCGGTACGGGCGAGTCGATACGCCTAACCAAACGAGTCATAAAAAGCAGACATAAGCCGGAAGAGCTAAAATACGTCTAAAATTTGAGACGATTTATGTGTATTTTAATTTTGCCTTTGCCTAGATAGCCGTAAATTTAACGCTAAAATAAGGGATTGATCCGATCTTTTACTCAAATTTAAATTTTACAAAAGCATCTTTTGGATTTAAATATCGTAAAAATTTAAGCTATTTAGAGACGAAACTAAACTGCCGTAAATTTTATGGAATGCTCCGAATTTGACGCTTTTTAACCCTCTCTTAAAATAACATTTGCTAAAATTAAACCAAACTTTAATTAAAGGAGCAAAGATGTTTCACGAGGATAGAGAGCTTATAACTAAGCTAAAAGGTACAAACGCGCACTTTACATCGCTTTTTGATAAGCACAACGACCTGGACGAAAAGATCGCCGAAATGCAAAAAGGCAATGTCTATAAC
>CAUQMN010000220.1:0-3347 GCA_963518765.1 uncultured Campylobacter sp. | reverse complement strand
AATCAAAAACGCGGCTATCATCGAGCAGGACTTTAAAGACGGGCTTTATCGCGTCAGAATGGAAATGAAAATCGACCAAAACAAGTGGCAAGAAATTTTTGCTTATTGATTGCCGCTACGGCGCTTCTCTACGGCTCGGAGGAGTTTATCCTCTGGGCTAAATTTTCAGCTAAAGACAACTCTGTCATCTACGACAAGATAGCCCTGTCAAAGGCTATGACGCTAAGCGACCCCGACTACGAATATCTATGCGAAATACCGCTACAAACGCCGCCGCAAGAAGCTAGGCAAGAAAATTTATATTTTTGGCCTAATAATAAGCGAGCTAGCGAGCAGACAATCTCGCAAGATGAGATCAAAAGGACATACGAAAAAAATGCGCTAGAGTTTTTAAATTTACACAAAAACGAGCTTTTCGAGTGCTTTTTGCCCTATAAATTTAAAGTCGAAGATCGCTTCGTCCAACGCAACAAAAACATAAACTCCGCAACCGATCTTACGCTATTTCCCGTACGTTTTACTGTAAAATTTAAGCCAAATTCAGCTATCATTAGCGTTTTTAAAAACAAAAAGTAAAGAGAGTAAAAATGAACATAGTGATAGTAGAAGACGACATCAATATGCGCAAGTCCCTTGAAATCGCGCTTGGAGAATACGACGATCTAAAAATCAAAAGTTATAAAAGCGCGGTCGAGGCTCTCAAAAAAATGGACGAAAATACTGATTTAATTATTACGGATATCAATATGCCTCAAATGGACGGGCTGGAGTTCATCAAGCGCCTGGAGGGCAAATTTGACGTCATCATCATAACCGGCAACGCCTCGCTAAACAAAGCCATAGAGAGCATGCGTCTTGGCGTAAAGGATTTTTTAACCAAGCCTTTTGACGTGCAGATGCTTTACGAGGCGATTAAAAGGGTAGAGTTTTTAAAACAAAAAGCTCCGAATATTCACGTAAATTTAACCGAAGAACGCACGAGCTCCAGCGTAGATTCTAGCGATTTTGCCGCCAGCTCGCCCGCGCTTGAGTACGCCCTAAATTTAAGCAAGCGCGTCGCAAAAACGGACGCTTCGGTGATGCTGATGGGCGAAAGCGGCGTAGGCAAGGAGCTTTTTGCCAAATTTATCCACAAAAACTCGCCGCGCAAGGACGGCCCGTTTATCGCGATAAACATGGCCGCGATCCCAGAAAATTTGATAGAAAGCGAGCTTTTCGGCTTTGAAAAGGGTGCATTTACCGATGCTTCGGCGATGAAAAAGGGGCAGTTTGAGCTAGCCGACGGCGGCACGCTATTTCTAGACGAGATCGGCGAGATGCCTATAAATTTGCAGCCAAAGCTCCTGCGCGCGATCCAGGAGCGCGAGATCACGCGCCTTGGCGCGACAAAAAGCATCAAAATCGACGTTCGTATCGTTTCAGCGACCAATGCCGATCTGCCCGAACTCATACAAAGCGGTAAATTTAGAGAGGATCTGTTTTACCGCCTAAACACCGTTCCTGTCGCCATCCCGCCGCTAAGAGAACGTAAAGAGGAGATCTTGCCTATCGCGGAGCGTTTTTTAGAGCAAAGCTGCGGCGAATTCGGCCTTGGGGCGAAACACTTTTCCGAGGCTGCCGTTAAAGAGCTTCAAAAATACGATTTTCCGGGCAATATTCGCGAGCTAATCTCCGTCGTGCAGCGAGCGGCGATCCTAAGCGAAAGCGAGGAGATACAACCGGGCGATCTTTTTTTGCAGGCTCGCAGCAGAAAGTAGCTTAAATTTAAGCTTCACGCGAGTAAAATAAGCGAAATTTTAGCTTAGGTTTTAAATTTAGCAGGCCGAGACGGCGACGCTGAAAATACGGCGCGGTTTTAGTAAATTAAAGCGGTGAATTTGAGCCGACGAGAAGTAAAATTTGAGTTAAATTTAATGAATAAGAGCTGTCGCGGATAACTTTCTGCCAAAAACCCGAATTTAGTCCGCGAAACGAGTTTGGTCTTAAACGCGCGATTCAGCTGACGAGACTAACCGCAAGATGGCTTACCGTCTAAGAAACAAACAAAATTTAGTCTGCAAAGCAAGGCGAGTCTTTGGCGCCCGGTTAAGCCAAAGAGGCTTGTCGCGGGCGCTTTGCCGACCGAGATGTAAAAAGAAGTAAAAACAAAGGAGTCTAAAATGAGAAAATTTAACGTTGCCGTCGTGGGCGCGACGGGCGCAGTCGGAGAGGAGCTTTTCCGCGTTATGGAGGAGGTAGATTTCCCTGTAGGCGAACTACTACCGCTAGCAAGCGCGAAAAGCGCGGGTAGCGAGATAGAGTTTAAAGGCAAAAACTATAAAGTCGTGGAGCTTACAGAGACGGTTTTTGACGAGCACGAGATCGACATAGCGTTTTTTAGCGCGGGCGGATCGGTATCCGAAAAATACGCCAAATTCGCAGCCGCCAGCGGCGCGGTCGTGATCGACAACACCAGCCACTTTAGGATGGACGCGGATGTGCCGCTAGTTGTACCCGAGTGCAACCCGCAGGACATCGCGCAGTGGAAAAACCGCGGTATCATCGCTAATCCAAACTGCTCGACCATCCAGATGGCGCAAATTTTAAAACCGCTAGACGACGCGTACGGCATCAACCGCGTGGACGTAGCGACCTATCAGGCGGCTTCGGGCGCCGGCAAAGAGGGCATGGAGGAGCTAGTCGTGCAGCTGCAAAAGTTTTTCGAGTTTAAGCTTGACGAGTGCGAGCCGAAAGTCTTCGCGCACCAGTTAGCCTTTAACGTCATTCCGCACATCGACGTGTTTTTGGACAACGACTACACGAAAGAAGAGATGAAAATGGTCAACGAGACCCAAAAAATCCTCCACAAAAGTATGGAAATCAGCGCAACCTGCGTGCGCGTGCCGGTGCTTCGCAGCCACTCAGAGGCTATCACGATTCATTTTGACAGAGACGTGGACGCCGCGGCCGCTCGTGAAGTCCTACGCAAGGCGCCTAGCATCGTAGTCGTGGACGAACCCGCCGCGAAAAAATACCCGATGCCAAGCATCTCAAGCGACACCAACGAGACCTACGTCGGACGTATCAGAGTGGATAACTACCGCAAAAACGTCCTTCATCTGTGGTGCAGCGCCGACCAGATCCGCGTGGGAGCGGCGACCAATGCCGTAAGAATCGCGCAAAAATGGATAGAGATGCAGGAGTAGCCACCCGCATTTTGTTAAATTTGCCGAATTTACGCTTTGATTTGGCGGGCGCACCTTGCCTCGCTTTGGCGTAGATTCGGCTAAATTTTACTTGCTTTATTTTTTTAAAATTTGACGCATAAATTCACCCATATCTTTACGGTGCAAACTACCGCAAGTAGG
>CAUQMN010000219.1:0-3352 GCA_963518765.1 uncultured Campylobacter sp. | reverse complement strand
ATACCGACGAATTCCCCGTTGTGAAAGGGGTTAAAAATCTGCCAAGGATGAGTAAGATACCACGACGCCTCGCCCGAATATATCATCACCCAGCCAAGCCTTGCGCCCAGTATCACGCCGATTTCCACCCAGAAGAAGTAGTTATCGAGTATGGAGTTTGAAATAGCGATTTTATCGTGTTTGACGATAAATTTAGCCATCCCAAGCGCCACCAAAAGCGCTAGGACGTACATTATCCCGTACCAGTGCACCTTGATGCCAAACAGCTCAAACGCGACCGGATTAAAATTTATATAAAAGTCGTTCCACCAACTCATCTAGGCACGACTCTCACTTTTAGCGTATTTTCGATACCGCTCGCAAAATCCTCGAAAAGATAGCCCATTGCGCGGTAAAATTTACTTTTCGCTTCGCTTTGCAAAACGGGAGCTAGTTTTTTGGCGTACGGTAGCAGATACGAGCTTAGCAAAACGCCTAAAATTTCCTTCGTTAGCTCGTCTTGTTTTAGCTCGACGATCCACGAAAAAAACGAAAGCTCGTTCGTTATGCTATCAAGTGCGCTGACATTTAAATTCGGGCTAAATTTGCACTTTTTATAAAAGCCCTCCAGGCGCGCCTTATCGCCTTCGAAAAAAAACTCCGCGTTAAAATATTTTTTCAAATTCGCAAAGTCCTTTGCGATCTCTTCGATGCTTTCGCCTTTTACCGATTCCTCGTATAGCGCGCGTCCTTTGGCGTTTGCTTCGCTATCGTTTGTTATTATCCATTTTGGATTTTTATTTAGCTCGCTAAAAAGCTTCGCGCTCGGCGGCAGAGCGAAATTTAACGCAAATATCCTTGCGATCACGGCGTAAAATTTACCTAAATTCATCATTTTCCTTTTTTTGCGGGATTTTACAAAATTTAGGCTAAATTTTAGATTTGCTTAAATCGTAATCTGATCGAATTTAACACGACCGTGACCGAGCTAAAGCACATCGCCGCAGCCCCGTAAACAGGCGTTAGCATGAGTCCTAACGGCGCCAAAACTCCCGCCGCGACGGGGATGCAAACGGCGTTATAAACAAACGCCCAAAACAAATTTTGCTTTACCGTTTTCATCGTCTCGTTGGCTAAATTTATCGTAGATACCGCACTTTTTAGATCGTTTTTTACCACAACTACGTCGCCGGCGTCTTTTGCGATGTCCGCGCCGCTACTCATCGCGATGCCCGCATTTGCTTGCTTTAGCGGTGCGGCGTCGTTGATACCGTCGCCTACAAACAGCACTCCGCCCTCTTCTTGCAGGCGTTTTATGGTTTCAAATTTTTCATTAGGCAGCATGCCGGCAAAGACCTTTTCTATACCTAGCTTGCCCGCTACGTTTTTAGCGGTAAAGGCGTTATCTCCGGTTAGCATCACCGGCGTTACGCCGGCGTTTTTTAGGCTTTGGATAGCCTGCGCGGCGTCATCTTTTACCGTGTCGCTAAGCGCGATAAATCCTACGTAAATTTTATCCACGGCCGCGAGTATTACGCCGTTTCCTTCGTTTTGCGCTTTGGCGATTTGCTCCTTGGCCTGCGCGCTTATCTCCACGCCAAGCTCGCTTAAAAAGGCCTCGTTGCCCGCTACTACGCTCTCATCGTCGCTTTTTACGCCGCGTCCCGCGATATTTTCAAAGCCCTTTTCATCGCCTAAAATTTTAAGCCCCAGCTCGTTTGCGTATCTAACGATAGCGGCTGATATCGGATGCGAGCTTTTGGCTTCTAGCGCGGCGATTTTGGCTAAATTTTCATCGTTTATATTGGTAAAATTTACCGAAATTTTGCCCTTGGTTAGCGTTCCGGTTTTATCAAATACCGCGTATTTCACGCCGCCAAGAACCTCTAAAACCTCGGGATTTTTTATTAGTATTCCGTTTTTAGCGCCCAGAGATAGCGAGGAGACGATAGCTATCGGAGTAGCTAGCCCCAGCGCGCAAGGACACGAGATAATGAGCACGCAAACCGCGCTTAGCACGCCTTGCAGCGCATTTCCCGTAAGCGCAAACCACGCAAAAAACGTAACGACGGCGATAGCTATCACGATAGGCACGAAGATATTTGCCACGCGGTCGGCAAAGCGGCTAATAGTCATCTTTTTGCTCGACGCATCGCTTAAAAGCTCTAAAATTTGCGACAAAAGCGTTTGATTAGCGAGCTTTGTAACCTTTACGTTGATGTAGCCGTTTAAATTTATCGTTCCGGCATTGACCTCGTCGCCTTGTTTCTTGTAGACAGGGAGGCTCTCGCCCGTTAGCATCGAGGTATCGATCTCTGCGCCGCCGTTTATCACGACTCCGTCGCAAGGCACCGCGTAGCCGCTCTTTACGACCGCGACGTCGCCTATTTTTAGGCTCACGGCATCCACTTCCAGCGCGCTACCGTCTTTTTGTAGTACGAGAGCGGTCTTTGGCGACATATTCATGAGCGATTTTATATAATCGCCTGCGCGAGCTTTTGAGCGCTCTTCTAAAAATTTACCCAGCAGCACGAAAGCCGTTATCATGGCTGCGCCAGAAACGTAGAGGTGGCGCATGTTTTCGGGTAGGTGCTCGCCCGCGATAAAAACGCCCAGCGAGTACGCAAACGCCGTGCTAGTACCCAGTGCTACGAGTACGTTCATGTCGAAATTTTTATTTTTTAGTGCGCCGTAAGCATGGATGAAAAAGTCCCGCCCACACGTAGCTATCGTGATAAAGGCAAGCGCCAGCATGATAGCTGATTTTGCCGCGCTTGGCTGCTCGCTCATCTCAAGCGCCATGATCACCGCGCTAAAAGCTGCAGCGGCTAGGAAATTTCGGCGTAAATTTAAGATATGTTTCTCGCGCTTAGCTTCAAATTCCGCCAAATCCTTTGCCACGCCGTAGCCTAGTTTTTTTATTTTTTCCTCTATCGCGGCTTGTACCTCGGCGTTTTCTATGATAAATTCGCCTGAGCCGTTTGCGAAGCTGACCTTCGCGTCTATCACGCCGGCCATCTTTTTAGTTACGCGCTCGATAGCGTTTGAGCAGTTTACGCAGGTCATGCCCGCGATGTTTAGTTTGATATTTTGCATCAAATTTTCCCTATGACGCTAAATCCCAAATCATCCAGCTCCTCTTTAAATTTCGCCTCGTCCTTGCCGTCTAAATTTACGCTCACGACCCTCGGCTCTACGCTAAGATCGACCTTTATCTCGCCGTATTCGTCACCAAGAGCGTTTTTTATGGTGTTTGCGCAGTTTTCGCAGTGGATATTAGCAACCTTAAATTTAGTCATTTTATCTCCTTTATCATATGGTAGTATTTGTGAGAATTTATGATCATTTCGCAGTCGGTCTCAAAGCCCAAACG
>CAUQMN010000218.1:0-3356 GCA_963518765.1 uncultured Campylobacter sp. | reverse complement strand
TTTTAGTCAAATTGAGCATTTTTATCGCTTGCGGTCTGAGCTGACGATAACGCCAAATTTCGCTCGCGCTCTTTGCAGATCCTCCTCGAAGTCGATACCGATGCTGTCGCTTTGCACTTCGAGCATGAGGATTTTCTCGCCGTTTGATAGAGCGCGCAGTTGCTCGAGTTTTTCGGTATTTTCTAGGCTTGAGGGCGCAAATGAGCAAAATCTTTTTAAATTTACCGCGCTATAGCCGTAGATGCCCAGATGCGCCTTGTACGCATCAAATGCGGCGCGGTCAAACGGGATACGCGAGCGCGAAAAATAAAGCGCGTAACCCGCGTCGTCGGTCACGACCTTGACTAGGTTTTTATCGTCCGCTAGTTCGCTACCGACGAATTTAAAGCACGAAAACATAAATGCTCTCTCCGCGTTTTTCTCGCAAAATTCTCTAAATTTTACGATATTTTCAGGCTCGATAAAGGGCTCGTCGGCCTGCACGTTTATGATGATTTCGCTATCTTTGACGCCGAGTATTCCCGCCGCTTCGTTGATGCGGTCGGTTCCGCTTTGATGCGCCTGGCTCGTCATCACGGCTTTAAAGCCGAATTTTTGCGCGATATCAGCCACGCCCTCGTCGTCTGCGGCGATGACGACCTCGTCGGCCGCACTCACTCTGTGAGCCGTAGCGACGAACATCGGCACGCCGTTTATTTCGCGTAAAATTTTATTAGGCATTCGCGTCGAAGCGAGCCTTGCGGGGATGATAATCATTGCTCGATCCAAGCTAAAATTTTAGCTTCTATCTCGCTTTTTGCGGCGATTTCGTTATGCGTGGCGGCTTTTGCAAATAGCGATCTTATCGCGCTTGGCACCTCGTCGTTAAACTCCGCCGCCAAGGCCTCGAGCCCACTTTTTTCGTCTTTTAGCGTTTCATTTTTTAGCGCTTTAAACATACTCGGAGCAAATTTGACCCAGTGCGCGGTCGACGTTATCACGGTAGGGTGCGTTAAATTTGCCGCTACTTTAAAGCAAGTAGCCGTATGCGGATCGATGGCGACGCCCTTTGCCGCCCACTCTTTTATAAATTTCTCGCACTCCTCGTCGCTACAAAAATCAGCGTCAAAGTCCTCTTTTAGCGCGCCAAGCTCGCTTTTTGAAAGCTCGTAAAAGCCATCGCTAGCAAGACTATCCATCAGCTCTTTGGTTCTCACGGCGCCAAATTTATCAAAAAGCAGTCTTTCGACGTTTGAAGAAACGAGGATATCCATCGCGGGACTAATCGTCTTAACCAGACTTTTGCCGCGCAGATCGTATCGCCCCTGCGTGAAAAACTCGGTCAGGATGTTATTTGCATTTGAGACGATTTTGATTTTGCCGATTTTTGCGCCCATTTTTTTGGCGTAGTATGCGCCTAGGGCGTTGCCGAAGTTACCGCTAGGCACGACGATGTCAAACTCGCCTTTTAGCTCGCCCGTTTTTAGCAGATAAACGTAGGCGTAAACGTGATAGATGATCTGAAATAAAATTCGGCCGAAATTTACCGAATTTGCCGCCGACAGCGAGAGTCCGGCTGCGCTTAGACGCTCTTTAAATTTATCGCTAGCAAGCAAGCTTTTTAGCGCGCGCTGCGCATCGTCGAAATTGCCCTCGATGCCGATTACTTTGAGGTTTGCGGCGTCAGCGTTTATCATTTGTAGGCGTTGCACCTCACTCGTGCCGTCTTTTGGGTAGAGGCAGACGACTTTGACGCCGGGCGCGTCCGCGAACGTCTCTAGCGTCGCAGGTCCCGTGTCGCCGCTAGTCGCGCACATTATGAGGTATTTTTCGCCTCTTTTTGCGGCTAGCTCGCTAAGCAGCGCTCCAAAAGGCTGTAGCGCCATATCCTTAAACGCGCGCGTAGGCCCGTGATAAAGCTCGTTTACGTAGAGGTTTTCACCGATTTTTCGCACCTGAACGGGATTTTGCGGATCGTCAAATCTCTCGTATCGCTTCACCGCCCTCTCAAACATCGCCGCATCCGCGTCAAATCCAAATTTCTCTATGATTTTTAGAGCGATTTGCGCGTAGGTTAAATTTATCGCCTCGGCAAAAAATTTATCGTCCAGCCGCGGTAGCTGCGTCGGCGCGTAAAGCCCGCCGTGAGCGGAGCTGGGGCTTAGTAGTGCTTGGCTAAATTCTACGCTTTTTAGGCTCTCGCCCTCGCTTGCTCTAGTTTGAAATAGCTTCATTTACTTTCCTTTTTTATCCATTTTTTGTATTTTTTGCTAGCTTTATCCGCCTTAAAAGCCACAATCTCTGGCAGATCGTAGTCGTGATGTTTCTTTATAAATTTAGCGACTTTTTTAAATTTAACCGCGGTTTTTACGAGCAAGACCCGCTCTTTTTCATCCTTTATCTCGCCGTCCCAAAAATAAACGCTATTTGCCCTAAAAACGCTGACGCAGGCAGCAAATTTAGCTTTCACGAGCTTTTTGGCTAGAGCTTTGGCTACGGCCTTGTCGGCGCAAGAAGTTAGTATAAATTTCATTTAAAGCGTCCCAAAATTTTTAGCAGATTATAGAATTTTCTCTTTGATAATTCGTTTAAATTTATCCGCCAGCGTCGTTTTTAGCGCGATGACGGAGAGCGGCAGGCCAAACACCTCCATCTTTACGGCGTCTTTTCGCGTAACCAAAAGCGAGGTCGCGCCGTAGCGCCCTAGGATACTCGCTAGCTCGTCCCGCGAAAACGCGTAGTGATCAGGGTAAATCTCGCGCCCGGCGCAAAGGCTAAAATAAGGCTCCAGGCGCTGCGGATTTGCGATAGCGGTGACCAAAACCATCTTTGGAGTCGGGTTTAAAATTTCGCTCTCGCGAGTAAAATCCTCGCCCTCTTTTACGACGTAGTCGGCTTTGGCGTAAAATTTGCCAGGGTAGCGATACGCGCCACTAGGCAGGACGAAATCAAAATACGGCTTTGCGGACGGGCGGATTAGGACGTTAAATTTTTTGATGTGAAATTTGCCGAAGCCGTCATCAAGCAGCACGTACTTTGCGCCTAAATTTAGGGCTTCTTTTATTGCTATGTCGCGGTTTTCGCTCACGATGACGTTTGCGTTTTTCACGCTTTTTGCGTACTCCATCGCCTCGTCGCCGCTAGCCGCGACACCCACCAAAATTTCGCCCGAGATCGCGACCTTGACTAGTCCTTTTGAAGCTCTGCCGTAGCCTCGCAAAATGACGACGCCGCCCTCAAATTCGTTTAAGATAGCGATACCCAGCGGCGTCTTTCCGCTGCCGCCTAGGGTTAAATTTCCGATACTGATAACCGGTATGCCAAAATCTAAAGCTGTGCTAAATTTAGCCTTTAAAATCACGCCCACGCAGTAAAGC
>CAUQMN010000217.1:0-3373 GCA_963518765.1 uncultured Campylobacter sp. | reverse complement strand
GCTTTGCATAACCGAAAACGTGGGCGAAGTAACCTCCGCATCGATGCCGCGAGCCTTTACGATAGCTTTAACCAGCGTCGTTTTACCGCTAGCTAAATTTCCCTGCAAGATAACGACGCCTCTTTGGGGTAAAATTTTTACCACCTCGTCAAGCTCGCCAAGTCCCAAATTTAGCTCTATCATAGCTCTTTTACGTATAGCGCTTGGGCTGATTTTGGGATACTTTTGGTCTCAGGGATCGCTAGCACTTCGTAGCGCGCCTCTCTCGTTAAAAATTTGATCGTTATCACGTCGCCGATCTTGACCTCTTTAGCCGGCTTGGCGACGACGCCGTTTACGCTCACGACGCCGCTTTTGCACATGTCCTCGCTAACCGCGCGCCTTTTTGTGATATTTACGGTATTTAAAAACTTATCAACTCTCATGGCGGCGATTTTAGCCAAATTTGGCTTAAATTTTTAATTCCTCGCCGCTACATATTAAATTTAATGTAAATTTGACGTCTAGCGCACGCGATTTTAGCGGAAATATTTATTCCAAATTAATCAAATTTGGCTAAAATACGCGTCATCTCAATATAAAGGATAGAGAATGAAAAAAGACGTGAAAAAAGTCGTTCTCGCCTATTCGGGCGGACTTGATACGAGCATTATTTTAAAATGGCTGCAAGACGAGTATAAATGCGAAGTGGTGACCTTTACCGCCGATATCGGTCAGGGCGAGGAGCTAGAACCCGCACGCCAAAAAGCGCTGGAGCTCGGTATAAAACCCGAAAATATATTTATAGAGGATTTAAAAGAAGAATTTGCGCGGGATTTCGTATTTCCGATGTTTAGAGCAAACGCCGTTTACGAGGGCGAATACCTACTAGGCACCTCGATAGCTCGCCCTCTAATAGCTAAAAAACAAGCCCAAATCGCCGCAAAAGTAGGCGCCAACGGCGTGAGCCACGGAGCGACCGGCAAAGGCAACGACCAAGTGCGCTTTGAGCTAGGCTACTACGCGCTGGGAGATAACCTAACCATCATCGCTCCTTGGCGCGAATGGGATCTAAACAGCCGCGAAAAGCTACTAAAATACGCCGAAAAAAACGGTATCAAAATAGAAAAGAAACCGGGCAAAAGCCCCTACTCTATGGACGCAAATTTACTCCATATCAGCTACGAAGGCTTAGTGCTTGAAAACCCTGCTCACGCTCCGGAAGCCGATATGTGGCGCTGGACGGTAAGCCCGAAAGACGCGCCAAACGAAAGCGAGATAATAGAAATCGGCTACGAAAAAGGCGATCCCGTTAGCATAAACGGTAAAAAAATGAGCCCTGCGGCGCTACTAGCCGAGCTAAACCGCCTAGGCGCAAAACACGGTATCGGCAGACTAGACCTCGTAGAAAACCGCTCGGTCGGTATGAAAAGCCGCGGCTGCTACGAAACTCCGGGCGGCACGATAATGCTAAAAGCTCACCGCGCGATCGAGAGTATCACGCTAGACCGCGGCGCGGCTCACCTAAAAGACGAGCTGATGCCTCGCTACGCCGAACTCATCTATAACGGCTACTGGTGGTCGCCTGAGCGCATCATGCTACAAGCGCTCATCGACAAAAGTCAAGAAAACGTAAACGGAACGGTCAAAGTCGAGCTCTACAAAGGCAATGTAATCGTGCTAGGACGCGATAGCAAGACGGACAATCTCTTTAGCGAAGCATTTTGCACGTTTGAAGAAGATAGCGTGTTTGATCAAAAAGATGCGAACGGATTTATCAAGCTAAACGCGCTAAGATTTATCATCGGACGCAAAAACGGACGCAAATTTAACTAAATAAAAGGATAAAAATGAAAGTACTACTGATAAAAGACGTAAAATCGCTCGGAAAAGCCGGCGAAATCAAAGAGGTAAAGGAAGGCTACGGAAATAACTTCCTAATCGGCAAAGGCTTTGCTAAAGCTGCAACCCCCGATGTTTTGCGCCAGTACGAAGCCGAGCAAAAACGCAAGGCCGAGGAGCTAAAATACGAGATCGCAAATATAGAAAAGCTAAAATCCGAAATCGAAAAAATCACGCTCAAGGTTAAAAAGCCGCTCGGAGCAAACGGCGCGCTCTTTGGTGCGGTGACGAAGGATGAAATTTCAGAAGCGCTAGAAAAAAATCATCATCTAGTCGTAGATAAAAAGGCGTTTGATTTTGCTCACACTATAAAAGCGACCGGTATCTACGAAGTGGACGTCAAGCTCGGCCATGCAGTGCGAGCCACGCTAAAACTAGACGTCGAGGGCGAATAAGTGTTTCACGCGACTACCATTTTAGCCTACAAAGGCAAGAACAAATCGGTCATCGGCGGCGACGGACAAGTGAGCTTTGGCAACACGGTGCTAAAAGGCAATGCGGTAAAAATCCGCAAGATCCACGGCGGCAAGGTTCTAGCAGGCTTTGCCGGCAGCACCGCCGATGCGTTTAATCTCTTTGATATGTTTGAAAACAACCTCGATCACGCCAAAGGCGACCTGCTAAAAGCGGTGATCGAATTTAGCAAAGAGTGGCGCAAGGATAAATACCTGCGAAAATTAGAAGCCATGATGCTGGTGCTTGACCGCGAGAAAATTTTCCTTTTAAGCGGGACGGGCGACGTCGTAGAGCCCGAAGACGGCAAGATAGCCGCTATCGGAAGCGGCGGCAACTATGCCCTATCCGCTGCCCGCGCGCTGGATAAATTTGCCCAAATCGACGAAGAGGAGCTCGTAAAAGAGAGCCTAAAGATCGCGGGCGAAATTTGCATTTACACGAACACGAACATAAAAACCTACGTTTTAGAATAGAGAAAAGATGAATTTAACCCCAAAAGAGATAGTGAAATTTTTAGACGATTACGTCATCGGACAAAAAGACGCCAAAAAGATCATCGCCATCGCGCTACGAAACCGCTACCGCAGGATGAAACTAGATAAAACGATGCAAGATGACATCATGCCAAAAAACATCCTGATGATAGGCTCAACGGGCGTGGGCAAAACCGAGATCGCAAGGCGTCTGTCAAAGATGATGGGCTTGCCTTTTATCAAAGTAGAAGCTAGCAAATACACCGAAGTGGGCTTCGTAGGACGCGATGTAGAAAGCATGGTGCGCGACCTGGCGGCTGCGTCGGTAAATTTGGTCAAAGCCGAACAGCGCGAAAAAAATCGCGAAAAAATCGACGAATACGTAAAAGACAAGATAATAAAAAAGCTCCTGCCGCCTCTGCCCACAGGCGCGAGCGAAGAGAAAAAAGCCGACTACGAAAAAAGCTACGAAAAGATGATGAGTAGGCTAGAAAACGGCGATCTGGATGATCTAAGCATCGAGATAGAGGTCGTACAAAATAGCTTTGACACGGGAGCAAACG
>CAUQMN010000216.1:0-3379 GCA_963518765.1 uncultured Campylobacter sp. | reverse complement strand
ACGTCGGAGTATCTGATAGATAAAACTCGTCAAATTCAGGTTCGCGACGGCGAATTTATCCACGCCGGCGAGAAGCTAACCGACGGGCTAATATCAAGCCACGACGTTTTGAGAATTTTGGGCGAGAAGGCGCTGCACTATTATTTGATCAGCGAAATTCAGCAAGTTTACCGCTCCCAAGGCGTTGCGATCGCCGATAAGCACATTGAGATCATAGTTTCTCAGATGCTTCGTCAGGTTAAGATAGTAGATAGCGGCGATACGAATTTCATCACCGGCGATATGATTTCTCGAACGAGATTTAAAGAAGAAAACGAGCGCATAATGCGAATGGGCGGCAATCCTGCGATCGCCGAGCCTATTTTGCTAGGCGTTACGCGCGCTGCTATCGGAAGCGATAGCGTGATTTCTGCGGCATCGTTCCAAGAGACGACTAAGGTTCTAACCGAGGCTTCGATCGCAGCCAAGATCGACCACCTCGAGGATCTAAAAGAAAACGTCATTCTAGGACGCATGATCCCTGTTGGAACCGGTCTTTATCAAGATCAAAAGATCAAGCTAAAACAAAACTAAATTTAACCCCGCGAGCCTCGCCAAATTCGGCGGGGCTTAAATTTGCCTCGCTTTAAAGCTAGCCGGATAAAATCAATCCTTTAAATTTGAAATTTCAAAAAATTCGACTAGGATCGGCGCATTGCTTGCTATCGGTACTAGCCTAACTATAATGTACGCCTATTGCGGACTCGGAAATTTACTAGAGCTTATAAACGTCGGCGGCTTTAGGGCCGAAATTTTATATCTTTACATCGCTTTATCGCTTTGCGTTATCTTTAGCGGAAGCGGAAGGTACGCGATTAGAAAAGATTAGCGCGATAAAATTTGACGCTAAAGATGAAATTTACCTTATATTAAGGCAAATTTAAATAAAATCAAGTCTTTTTAATAAATTTAGTTGAAAGGAATTACTGTGCCAACCATTAATCAATTGGTTAGAAAAGAGCGCAAGAAAGTGACTTTTAAGTCAAAATCTCCAGCGCTAAAAGAGTGTCCTCAAAGAAGAGGAGTTTGCACTAGGGTCTATACTACTACTCCTAAAAAACCAAACTCGGCTTTGAGAAAAGTTGCCAAAGTTAGGCTTACAAGCGGTTTTGAAGTGATCAGCTATATCGGCGGCGAAGGCCACAATCTACAAGAACACAGCATCGTACTAGTGCGCGGTGGCCGTGTTAAGGACTTACCGGGCGTTAAATACCACATCGTACGCGGTGCCCTTGATACAGCCGGCGTTGCGAAAAGAACGGTTTCTCGCTCAAAATACGGCGCTAAACGTCCAAAACCTGGTCAAGCGGCAGCCGCAGCAGGTAAAAAGAAATAAAAATTTAGGTTCGCAGACCATGCCATTAGCGGCATAGGTTTGAGTAAAATTTATAAAATTTGAAGGAATAATCAAATGAGAAGAAGAAAAGCTCCCGTCAGGGAAGTAATGCCGGATCCAATTTACGGCAATAAAGTAATCACTAAATTTATTAACTCTCTTATGTATGATGGCAAAAAAAGCGTCGCTACTGAGATAATGTACGGCGCTATCAAAGCTATCGAGAAAAAAAGCGGCGACGCAAAAGGTATAGACGTATTTAACGATGCTATCGAAAACATTAAGCCTCTTATGGAGGTTAAATCTCGTCGCGTCGGCGGCGCTACCTACCAAGTGCCGGTAGAGGTTCGCCCAGCTCGCCAACAAGCTCTTGCTATCCGCTGGATCATCGGTTTTGCTAGAAAAAGAAGCGAAAGAACTATGATCGATAAGCTAGCTAACGAGCTACTTGATGCGGCAAATTCAAAAGGTGCGTCTTTCAAGAAGAAGGAAGACACCTACAAAATGGCAGAAGCTAACAAAGCGTTTGCTCACTACCGCTGGTAAGAGGAGGCTGGTATGGCAGATAGAAAAACCCCTTTACATATGGTTAGAAATATCGGTATCGCTGCTCACATCGATGCTGGTAAAACTACGACCAGCGAAAGAATTTTGTTCTTTACGGGTATGAGCCACAAGATCGGTGAGGTTCACGACGGCGCTGCTACGATGGACTGGATGGAACAAGAAAAAGAGCGCGGCATTACGTTTACGTCTGCGGCGACCACTTGCTTTTGGAAAGATCACCAGATAAATTTGATCGACACTCCCGGCCACGTTGACTTTACTATCGAAGTCGAGCGTTCTATGCGCGTTCTTGACGGCGCTGTTTCGGTATTTTGCTCGGTCGGCGGCGTACAGCCTCAGTCTGAGACTGTTTGGAGACAAGCAAATAAATATCACGTCCCAAGAATCGTTTTTGTAAATAAAATGGACAGAATCGGCGCAAATTTTTATAACGTCGAGTCTCAAATCAGAAACCGCCTAAAAGCAAATCCGGTGCCTATTCAAATTCCTATCGGCGCAGAGGATAACTTTAGAGGCGTAGTCGATTTGGTTAAAATGAAAGCTTACGTTTGGGAAGACGACAAAAAGCCGACTGATTATAAAGAGATAGAGATCCCGGCGGAAGTAAAAGAAAAAGCAGAAGAGTACCGCACTAAGTTAATCGAAGCGGTTTCTGAAACCGACGATAGCTTAATGGAGAAATTTTTCTCAGGCGAGGAGCTAAGCGAAGAGGAGATTAAAAAAGGCATTAAAGCAGGCTGCTTAAGAATGACTATCACACCGATGCTTTGTGGAACAGCATTTAAAAACAAAGGTATCCAACCGTTGCTTGACGCGGTCGTAGCGTATTTGCCTGCACCTGATGAGATCGAGGCGATTAAGGGCGTTTATGAAGACGGTAGCGAAGTAACGGTAGAAAGCACCGATAACGGCGAATTTGCAGCTCTTGCGTTTAAGATTATGACCGACCCGTTCGTAGGACAGCTTACCTTTATCCGCGTTTACCGCGGTAGCCTTGAGAGCGGTAGCTATGCTTACAACACAGTTCAGGATAATAAAGAAAGAATCGGTCGCTTGCTAAAAATGCACTCAAACAAACGCGAGGAAATTTCGATTCTTCACGCGGGCGAGATCGGCGCGGTCGTAGGTCTAAAAAATACCCTAACCGGCGATACGCTTGCAAGCGAAAAAGACAAGGTTATCCTTGAGAAGATGGACTTCCCTGAGCCGGTTATCAGCGTTGCCGTCGAGCCAAAAACTAAAGCCGACCAAGAAAAAATGGCTATCGCGCTTCAAAAACTAGCTCAAGAAGACCCAAGCTTTAGAGTGGGCACCGACGAAGAGAGTGGTCAAACCATCATCAGCGGTATGGGCGAGCTTCATCTTGAGATCATCGTAGATAGAATGCTACGCGAATTTAAAGTCGATGCCGAAGTAGGTCAACCGCAAGTCGCATAC
>CAUQMN010000215.1:0-3406 GCA_963518765.1 uncultured Campylobacter sp. | reverse complement strand
CCCCTCACCTGCGTAAAGCTCTTTTTTCTAAAAATTTCTTTTTCGCCAAGCGCGTTATTTACGAGCTTTGCCGCCCAGTCATACGACCAGTAAAGCCCCGTAACGCTCATAAAAGCCAAAAATAAGCAAAGATAAACGCCGGCAAATCCGTGCAGGCTGTACAAAAACGCATAGCCTTTGGCCTTGATTTTTAAAGTAAATGCGCGCATAAATTTAGTTTTAAAACTAGGATAATAGATTATCAATCCAGATATAACCAAGATAACCAAAGCGATAGAGCAAACCGCAACGATATGCTTGCCTATAAGCCGTAGCGTCTCGTTTTCGCTAAGCCCAAAGCCTAAGTTAGTATGCAAATTTAGCATTAGTCCGATAAATTTATCGCCGAAATTTTCGCCCGTTATCTCGCCCGTGTATTGATTTATAAAATACGACTTAAACTCGCCTTTAGCATTCGTACCGGATACGCCTAGAGCGTGATTTGCGTCCGAGTTTATCTTGTAGTAGCTAAGCGTAAAATTTGGCTCCCTAGCTTTAAAAATATCTAAAATTTCTCTCGCGCTAAGCTCTTTTTCGCCTCGCTCGACGAAGGTTTTTTGCGAGTTTGCAAGGTCGATAATCTCGTCGTGATAGGATATGACCGCGCCGCTAAGAGCGACGATAAGTAGCGGCAAAACACAGGCTAGGCTTAAAATCAAATGGGCGTTAAACCAAAACTTCTTTTTCTTTAAAAACGGCATCTTTCTCCTTAAATTTAAACTCGAATTTTAAAAAACGGTAGCGAAGCGGCTATCGCTACGCACCGCCCTACTTAAATACGGCCAAATTTAAAAATTTACGTTAAATCCGAGTCTATATTTAACCCCGTCGGCGATCAAAATTTCATAGCGTCCGGATTTTGTCGTTACGTATTCGTTAAAGATATTATAAACGCTAAAATTTACGCTCGCGTTTTTAGTTAGCTTGTAGCTTGCGCCCGCGTCAAATAGCGTATAATCCTTTATCTCCTCGTCACCCGGTAGACCGTAAACGGCTCTGGTTTTGCCCAGATAGTTCATCTGCGTCCAGAAATTTAGATCAGGCGTTGCGTCGTAATCAAGCCCTATTTTTACGGTATGTACGGGTAGATTGTTTAGAGATTTGCCCTCGTACGCGCCCGATTTTTGCTTTGATTTAGTATAAACGTAGCTTGAGTGCAGGGCTAAATTTGATAAAATCTGCCAGTCTGAGGCGAGCTCGACGCCCTTTACTTCGGCTTTGCCGATATTTACGCTCTCCCAGATACCTCGCCTATAGGTCTTGCCGTTATGCACGCAAGGAACGCCCGGGCGCGCGACGCAAACCGGTTTCGTACCTAGACCGTCTTTTATCCGCGTATAAAACGCCATCGCCGAGACGTTAAGGCTCTCGTCCCCGTATGCGACGCCGGCCTCGTAGTTTAGGCTGGATTCGGGCTTTAGGTCGCTTTTACCCAGCTGCGCTCCCATACCGCCGGCAAAAGGTAGAGCAAGCCCGTCGGTTCGCATCTTGATATCAGGCGTCGAGTAGCCTGCCGATACGCCGCCTTTTAGCGATAAATTTTCACTTAGATGATACACGGCATATCCGCGCGGAGATACGTGTCCGCCGTAGTCTTTGTCGTGATTATACCTTAAACCCGCAGTTAGCGTGAGCGCGTCGGTTACGTCAAAATCGTCCTCGCCGTAGAGCGAAAAATCATACCTCTTTACGTTTGCGGCGTCGGCCGTCGTGGCTTTTTCATTTAGCCTTTCTCTTCTGTATTCAGCTCCAAGGCTTAGCGTGTTGTTATCAAAAAAATACGTTCCCTTGGTATTTAGCGTCGTCGTTTTTAGCGTGAGGTCTTGTTGTCCGCTTTCTTTCATATGATCGTGGGTTAAAAAGCTTTCAAGCAGCAACTTGTCGTATTTGCCCGTATGCGAGAGCGATGCGGTATATCCGCTCATCTTTTCAAACGCGACGCTCGTATTATCGCCGGTAGCCCTTCTTAGCGTCTTGCCTTCGGTGCGCTCGTATTTATTTACTACGCGGCGCAGATCCAGCGCTATTTCGTCGTTTTCGGTGGCGTTATACATGATTTTCGCGCCGAAATTTACGTCCTCGTTTTTGCGGTTCGTAAAGACTCGCTCGTCTTCAAATTTATGAAAATACCGCCCGTAAAGCGCGATGCCTAGCACATCCGGGATCACTGCGCCGTTTGCGTAAAAGCCGGTTTGATAGTCGTCGTTTATCCCGCTTTTGCCCGCAAGCGTGTAGTAGCCGTTTACGTTACCGCTAAATTCGTTTGAAAAGCCCTTAGTGATGATGTTTATCACGCCTCCCATCGCATCCGAGCCGTATAGCGAGCTCATCGGCCCTCGCACGATTTCGATACGCTCGATCGTGTTTGCCGGCGGGAGGAAATTTTGAGCGCTACCGACCGCGCGAAGCCCTCTATACGCGCTATCGCTGGTCGCAGGGCGGCCGTCTATTAAAATTTTAGTGTATTTTTGACCAAGGCCTCTCATCGTGATACCGCGTCTGCTAGCCGCCCCCAGCGTCGCGCCGAAAACGCCCGGAGCGTCTTTTACGACGCTTTCTATATCTTGATGGTTGCGCCTGGCTATCTCTTTTTGCGAGATTACCGAGACTGAGGCTGGCGCGTCTTTGATATTTTGCTCAAAACCCGTCGCGCTAGTTACGGTAACTTCGTTTAGTTTTACTTCATCGGCCGCCTGCGCGCAAGATAGCGCCAAGCAAGCTAGCATAGAAATTTTAGGCATACTTTTCACCTTTAGACTCCTTATTTAAATTTAAACCCTATTTTACTATAATCAGATAATTATTATCAATACTTAGGCAAACGGTAGAAGGATTTTTTATCAACGCTAAAAGGATAAAAGCAAATGAAGATCGAATTTAAAGATATTTTACGCGCAAACGAGCAAGAAATCGCGCAAAATTCGGTGCGCTACGGACAAAGCGCATGGCAAGAGCAAGATAGAAAATGCAAGGTCGAGTTTTTTAAAGGCACAAGCGGCGCAAGCTACTGCAGAAGCGAAATAATCTGCAACAAAAGCGTAAAAAGACGGCTTGAAAGGAGCGCTGGCTACTGCTTTTTGCTCTTTAACGACGCAAGAGCGGACGCCGGGCTTAAGGCGGGTAAAAAAACTTTTTACCTAAAGGCCGGAGAGTTTTGGATGGGGCGCGTGGATAGCGGATTTGAGGGCGTTTGCGAGTATCAAAGTAGCAGCTACGCCGGGCGATGCATCGTGCTAAAAAACGAGCTGGCCGGCGAGCTAGCGGCATTTAAAAATCTAGGCGAAGAAAACGAAATCTGCATCCAAACGGCTAAGATAAATTTAGCCCAAAGCCTGATTTTGCGGGAGCTTTTAGCCGCGAGCGAGTT
>CAUQMN010000214.1:0-3414 GCA_963518765.1 uncultured Campylobacter sp. | reverse complement strand
CCCAAGGCTAGTTAGCAAATCGCTAGCGCACGCTACCATCTCATCTAGCATCGCCGCACTTTGTTCAGGGGTCGTGATAGCTACGAGCTCGACCTTTTCAAACTGATGTTGGCGTATCATGCCGCGCGTGTCGCGTCCGGCGGAGCCCGCTTCCTTGCGGAAGCACGCCGAGTAGCAAGTCATCTTTATCGGCAGGCTCTCTACAGGCAAAATTTCGTCGTTGTAAAGATTCGTCACCGGCACCTCGCTAGTGGGTATCAGATACAAATCCTCGTCACGCACTTTATAGAGATCTTCTTCAAATTTAGGCAGTTGTCCGGTACCGTAGAGCGTATTTGAGCTAACCAAAAACGGCACGTTAACCAGCTCAAAGCCGCGAGCGCTGTTAAAGTCTATCATGTAATTAACCAGCACTCTACTAAGCCTTGCTCCCATGCCCTTTAGCACGCAAAAGCGCGAGCCTGAAAGCTTAACTCCGCGCTCGAAATCAAGCCAGCCTAAACTCTCGCCGAGCTCGTAGTGCTCCTTTGGCGCGAAGTCAAATTTTGTCGGTTCCAGCACCGTTTTTACGCAGACGTTGCCATCCTCATCGGTACCAAACGGCACGTCGTCGTCGGTGATATTTGGCACGCAGCTTGCGATGTTTTCTAGTTTTTCCTCGTATGCGCGCACGATATCGGCGGCGTCGCCCATTGCCGTTTTGTTTAAATTTAGCTCGTTTTTTAGCTCGTCGGTATTCTCGCCGTTTCTAGCCTTTATGCCTAGCTCCTTGCTCTTGGCGTTTTGGATCGCTTGGAAATTTTCTAACGCTTGGCGCTTTGCTTTTAGCTCGTTAAACGTCGTCAAAAGCTCGTTTAAAACCTCGGGCTTTACGTTTTTTCCTTGCAATTTTTTTACGAACTCGTCGTAGCGCGTGTCGAGTAGTTTTAGATTTATCATTTTTATCCTTTACACCATAAACATAACTTTAGCAAATATCACGATGATCGCCGCCGCCGTAAACGCAAACGGATGAATGTTGCCTAGCGGGCTAGGGCGTTTTAGTATAAATTTACACGTGAGATTGGTCGCTACGGCCGCAAATATCAGCAGCGCCAAGATAACCTTTATCATAAAGACGATTTGTAAATTCGACTCAAAATACCCGCCAGCTTTCGAGCCGACCCAGCTACTCATCATCATGCCGCCCGTTAGCACCAAAAGCAGCACGCAAAGCGGCATGATTTTTATCGCGACGCTTGAGATGGCTTGCTGCGCTTTTTGCGCTATTTCTGCGGGTAGTTTGGCCTTGGCTCTTGAAAAAATAATCACGTCGAAAAATAAAAATCCGACGAAAATGATAGCGCAGATCAGGTGAATAAGCTGCGCGTAAGGGTAGATTGCTTGCATTTTTTTCCTTTAAAATTTATTTGTATATGCCTGTTGCGGCGCGTATTTTTTCCATTATCGGCGCTGCGACGGCTCGCGCTTTTTTCGCGCCTTCGTTTAAAATTTCTTCCACTTCGCCCGAGTGATTTAGATAATAATCAAATTTCTCTCTCGCATCCGCAAAATAGTCCCAAACCAGCTCGTTTAGATACATTTTGAAGTGTCCGTGTCCTTCGCCGCCGCGCTCATACCGCGCTTGTAGCGCTTTTTGTCCGTCATCGTCCAGGAATAATTTAGCGATATTATAGACGTTGCAGTTTTGCCACTGCTTAGGCGCTTCAAGCGGCTCCGAGGTCGTCACGATGCTTGAAATTTGCTTTTTTAGCTCTTTGGCGCCGGCAAAAATATCTATCGTGTTTCCGTAGCTTTTGCTCATTTTTGCGCCGTCTGTGCCTGGCACCGTAGCGACGTTTTCATCGACTTTGTACTCCGGCAGGACGAAGATGTCGCCGTGCTCGTTGTTAAATTTGATCGCGATGTCGCGCGCGATCTCGACGTGCTGGATCTGATCCTTACCCACGGGCACGACTTGCGCGCCGTATAGCAGGATATCGGCCGCCATCAAGACGGGGTAACTAAAAAGCCCGTGATGCGAGGTTAAGCCCTTTGCGACCTTGTCCTTGTAGCTGTGCGCGCGCTCGAGCAGGCCCATAGGCGTGTATTGACTCAGTATCCAGTAGAGTTCTAAAACCTCTTTTACGTCGCTTTGCACCCAAAATACGCTCTTTTGCGGATCGATACCCAGCGACAAAAACGCGCTTGCGGCCTCATAGGTGTTTTGTTTGAGTTTCCCCGCATCGGCGACCGAGGTCATGGCGTGGTAGTTTGCGATAAACATAAACATCTCGCTTTGCCCCTGCGCCTCAACCATTTGTTTGATGGAGGCGAAGTAGTTGCCTAGGTGTAGTTTGCCGCTTGGTTGCAAACCCGTTAGTACTCTCAAATTTTATCCTTTTTTGCGGCTTATCTTTTTCCGCTTTACTTTCTACTCTGCTTCGCCCGTAGCTGCAAGCAGAAGTTAGATTTTGCTTCGCTTCACTGCGACGCACGACAAGTGCGCCTCATTCGCAAAGCAAAATCTGCCGCGTCTAGCGAAAAAATATCGCGCCTTATTTTTTTGCTTTTATAAAATTTGTACGGCTATTTGACAATATTGCCGCTTATTTTTGTTGCATTAAACTTTTGAAATCCATCAAATTTGAACTTAAATTTTAGATCGCTTAAGATTTGACGTTCTCTACTCAAATTTCAGCGATACGACCGCTCCGAATTTTCACGACGATACGGCCAAACGCTTTCGCATTAAATTTAAACCGCTCAAATTTAAAAAAGAAATTTAAAGCCGCAAATTTTAAAATTTACGCTCAAATTTCAACCCAAATTTTACTTAATCCTTTTTTATTTTTTCTAAAATCTCTTTCGCGACTTGCTCTAGCCCTTTGCCTTCGACGTCGATTGTGATATCGGCGACGTTTTTATACATCTTTTTTCTCTCGTTAAAAAGCTTTTTAGCCGCGTTTAGATCGCGCAAAAGCGGACGTTTGGCGTAGTGCATCTGCGCTTCGCCGCTCTCGTCGATTCGTTTTAAAATCGCCTCAAAACTCGATTTTAGATAGATGATTTTTCCGATTTTTTTAAGGCCTTTAACCTTTGCAAAGCCGCCGCCCGCCGCGATCACCGAGGATTTTACGTTTTTAGCTAGCTTTTTAGCGAGTTTTGCCTCGCATTTTCTAAAATACTCCTCGCCTTTTTTCTCGAAAATTTCTTTAACTTTTAAATTTTGCTCGCTTTCGATCAGCTCGTCGGTGTCTAAAAATAGCTTGCCCGTTTTTTTCGCGATATGCCTTGCTACCGTACCTTTGCCAACGCCCATAAAGCCGATGAAAACTAAATTTTTACTCACTTTTTCCCTCGTTTTCCTCGTCTGAGCCGCTGCGATTTTTCGGGATTAGCACGATTGGAGTGCCTGATAGCTCGAATTTCTCG
>CAUQMN010000213.1:0-3428 GCA_963518765.1 uncultured Campylobacter sp. | reverse complement strand
ATTTTCTCCTCGGTATTCATCGATGCGCCGGGGCTTTGCTCGCCGTCGCGAAGCGTAGTGTCAAATATTATAATTTTATTTTCGTTCATTTCTTATCCTTTTTTATAGTTTTAGTTTGTGCGGTTAAATTTGATTATTAGGGGGTGAAAGAGTCGCTGCTTAGCGCAGCAGCAGAAGTAGGGAGAAAAATGCGTTAAATTTAGCGTTACCGTTCATTCGCTCTCCTTTTGAATTTTTTTGTTTTTAAATCTCATAAAAACGTACCTGATTATACCGTAAGAAACATAAACGCTCATTAAAGTCGTAACAGCTTCTATAGGGCAAACGTAAATAGCCGAAAACGCAACCGTAAGTCCGACCAAGATGCGCAAAAAATCGGCTCTTTTGAGATCTACTTTTTTAAAGCTCGGGTAGCGGATGTTGCTCACCATCAAAATAGATAGCAAAATTTGCAAAAACATCAAAAACCACTCGGCGCTTCTAGTAAAGTCGTATTCTAAGCTTAGCCCGACCCAAAATGCCGAAACGATGGCGGCCGTAGGTATCGGAAGGCCGATAAAAACAGACGGCTCGTAGGTGCCGGTCATTACGTTAAACCGCGCAAGCCTAATAGCTCCAAAAACCACGAACAGCGCGGCTACTAGCGAACCCAAACGCCCAAAACTATGTCCGACCGTAAAGTAAAAAAGCATCGCCGGCGCGACGCCAAAGGCTATGACGTCTGCAAGACTATCAAACTCTACGCCAAATTTAGACGTAGTTTTAGTTAGTCTCGCTACGCGTCCGTCAAGCCCGTCTAAAAATAGCGATAAAACTATGTAAATAATAGCTTTGAAAAAATAGCCGTTAGCTTCATCGTCTAGCCCTGTGCCGGCTGCGATGTAGCCGCGAACGGAAGCAATGATACTAATGATACCCAAAAAAGCCGATGCGGCAGTGAATAAATTCGGCAAAATGTACATTAACTGAAGTTTATGCTGATTGTCTTGCATCTTTTTCCTCGTAGCTAAAAAAACCTAAAATACCCGCACTCGCGACCTTTTCGCCTACGCTGACGCTTATTCGAGTATTTGCTGGTAGTATCAAAATCGCCTCGCCGCTACTTAAAAAGCCAAATCTCCTGCCCGCTTTTAGTCGGCTAAAATTTTCAAAAGAAATGCCTTTACTAAGAGGCCCTGCGATGACGCGGATCGCAAATTTGTTATCCGAGTTTTTACAGACGAACAAGGCGCGCTCGTTTAAATTTTTAAAAGCTTCTATAGCGTTGCACAAAAACAGTCCGTGCCTTTGTTTGACTTCTAAAAGCTCCATATCGCAGGGAGCTCTGAGCGCACCCGCGTCAAACACGCCCTTGCGGATAGTTATGGCTACGCACTGCGTGTCAAAATAGTAAATTTTATCTATGCTTTTTATCTTACCGTCGATCGGACTAAGCACGGCGTACGCATCGTCGCTGCCTAACGCTCGCTCCGGGTTTCTAAACCAAAATACACAAAGCGCAAACAGTGCGAAAAATAAAATTTGACATACGCCCAAAACCAGCGCAAGCAAAAGCAAAAGCCCTAAAACAAAAACGTATTTGTAGCCCTGTTTTGCGATTAGCCCGACGTTTTGCATATCTTTACGCTTGTTCCTCTTTGTCTTCTAAATTTACGAGCCTACTAGGTAGGCCGCGCTCTTTTTCGTAGTTTGCGATGATCTCTCTAACCTTCGCGCCCTCGATAGTTTCCTCTTCGTAAAGCGCCTCAACCATCTTTTCTATCGCGTCGCCGTAAGTTCTTAGCGTCTCAAGCACGTGCTTATAACGCTCGTCAAGCGTGGTTTTAATAAATTCATCCACTTTTTCCGCCGTCTTATCGCTATAGTCCCTATCGGCCTGACCGCCGGCTAGGAAGGTGCTACGGCGCTTTTCAAGCACCATAAGTCCTGCGATATCGCTCATGCCGTATATAGAAATCATCGAGCGAAGTATATCGGTCGCGCGCTCTAGGTCGTTGCCCGCGCCGGTTGAAATCTCTTTTATAAAGACCTCTTCCGCCGCGCGTCCGGCTAGAAGTACGTCCACTTCGGCCATCAGCTCGTGACGCTGCATCATAAATTTATTCTCTTCTGGCGTATGAAGCGTGTAGCCCAGCGCCGCAAGTCCGCGCGGTATGATCGATACCTTAGTGACTCTGTTTGCGCCCTTGGTGGTTTCGGCTATGAGCGCATGTCCGCTCTCGTGATAGGCTACGATGCGCTTTTCTTTCGGATTTATACGGCGAGATTTTTTCTCAAGGCCCGCGATCGCTCGCTCGACGGCCTCGAGTAAATCAGACTGCTCGACTTTGCCTTTTTCTTTTCTGCCTGCTAGTAGCGCGGCCTCGTTTATGATGTTTGCCAGATCCGCGCCCGCAAGGCCCGCCGTCATGCGCGCGATATCCTCAATACTGACGCTATGGTCAAGTTTGATATCTTTCATGTGCACGCGTAAAATGTCGATCCTACCTTTAAAATCAGGCTTATCGACGAGCACCTGCCTGTCAAATCTACCCGGCCTTAAAAGCGCGGCGTCAAGCACCTCGGGACGGTTCGTTGCGGCAAGCACGATAACGGGCGACGCATCCGAGCTAAAGCCGTCCATCTCGGCCAAAAGCTGGTTTAGCGTCTGCTCGCGCTCGTCGTTTCCGCCGATCATGCCGCTAGCTGCGCGGCTCTTGCCGATAGCATCGATCTCGTCTATAAAGACGATCGCCGGAGCTTCTTTTTTCGCATTTTCAAAAAGATCCCTCACGCGGCTAGCGCCTACGCCGACGAACATCTCGATAAAACTCGATCCCGAAACCGAGAAAAACGGCACGTCCGCTTCGCCTGCGACGGCTTTTGCAAGTAAAGTTTTACCAGTGCCGGGAGGTCCAACTAAAAGCACGCCTTTTGGGATTTTGGCTCCCAAATTTATATATCTATCGGGATGTTTTAGAAAATCCACTATTTCCTTGACTTCCTCTTTAGCCTCTTGCACGCCCGCTACGTCGGTAAATTTAACCTTCGGTTTTTCCGAGTTTACGAGCTTTTTAGAGCTTCCCATTCCAAGGATTCCGCTACCCATGTTTCGCTGCATACGGCTAGCCAAAAACATCCAAATTCCAAAGAAAATAAAAATAGGAAGCACCCACGAGAAAATCATCTCGGTAAACCAATTCGTCTCGCTATAGGCTCCGTAAGGAATCTTTTGCTCCTCTAAAAGAGGAACCAAAGTAGGGTCGCCCACCCTCTTTGCCGTATAGACCGCACCGCCGTTATCCACGGCTTTTATCGAGGTTTCAGAGATGCCGACCTTTGCGACTTGTTTATTTTTTATCATCTCTTTTATATCAGAATACGATAAATTTTTAGCAGTTACCGCGCTGTGTCCGGGTATCGGCATACCGTCTACGTCGCCGGTTAGC
>CAUQMN010000212.1:0-3434 GCA_963518765.1 uncultured Campylobacter sp. | reverse complement strand
CGTGTGCTTTTTGGTTTTAGCTAGTTCGATCTCCTCGTCTAATCTCACCTGTACGCCGTCTATCTGGGCGCGCACGTAGCCTTTGCCGCGTAAATTTTCGATCAAATCCGCCCACGTGCCCTTTTTCTCGCGCACGAGCGGAGCGTAGATGACGACTTTAGCGCCCTGGGGCAGCTTTTGGATCTCGTTTATGATATCGCTAGCCGACATTTTGGAGATCGGTTTGCCGCACTTGTGGCAGTGCTGGATACCGATACGAGCGTATAGAAGGCGCAGATAGTCGTAAATTTCCGTTATCGTGCCCACGGTCGAGCGCGGGTTTTTGGAGGTGGTTTTTTGATCTATCGCGATAGCGGGCGTGAGACCCTCGATCTTATCGACGTCGGGCTTACCTACGCGGTCTAGAAACTGCCTAGCGTAGCTTGATAAGCTCTCCATATACCTGCGCTGCCCCTCGGCATAAAGCGTATCAAACGCTAGCGTGCTCTTGCCGCTGCCACTAAGTCCGGTGAAAACTACGAGCTTGTTTTTCGGAATTTCAAGATTTAAATTTTTAAGATTGTGCTCGCGCGCGCCCGTGATTTTTATGGTGTCGTTCATTTTTTGCCTAAATTTACTTGGATTTAACGGCGTATATTGTATTATCATCGCTATAAAATTTATATAAATTTAAAGGACGCACAAATGAACGATATACAAAAATCCTACGACGAGCTTCCCTATGTCTCGGGTGCTTTCGCGGAGACTTCTCCCGCACGCCTTGAAGCTTTGGCTTCGTTTTTGTCGCTGACGCCGCCGCCGTCAAAAACGACTAAAGTACTGGAAATCGGCTGCAGCTACGGCGGAAATTTATTTCCTTTTGCTATCGCAAACCCGCAAGCAAAGGCTCTTGGCATAGATCTAAGCGAGGTGCAGATAAATAAAGCCAAAGAGCTAGCCGAGTAAATGCGCGTGGATAATATAAAATTTATGGCAAAAGATATCTGCGATTTTACGGATGCGGACGTGAGAGATTACGGTAAATTCGACTACATCGTCTGTCACGGCGTTTATAGCTGGGTACCTGATGCCGTAAAGGACGCAATCCTAAAAACGATCAAGCGATTTTTGAGCCCAAACGGCGTGGCGTACGTGAGCTACAACGTCTATCCGGGCTGGAAGATCAAGGATACAATCAGAGATTTTTTAGTATTTGGCACCAAAGATGTAAAAGGAGAAGCCGCAAAAGTAGCCAAAGCGAGGGAGCTTTTAAAAGTACTTGGAGAGTACGCGAAATTTTGCCAAAAAGACGGCAACGTAAGCCAAATTTTCTTAAATTACGAAAGTCTAAAATTTCACATCGACTATATCTTATCCGCTAGCAACTCATATATAGCGCACGAGTATCTGGAAGTTTTTAACGATCCGATTTATTTTAAGGATTTTGCAGCCGATCTTGATAAAAACAGCCTTGCCTATCTCGCCGAGGTCGGACTGGAGGACGTTTTTCAATCAAATTTGGGCATAGACGAATTTGACGCGTATATAGACGCGAATTTTAGCTCGCGCATCGAAAAAGAACAGATGCTTGATTTTTTAACAAACAGGGTTTTTAGGCGTAGCATGATAACGCACAAAGACCTCGTTTCAGACGACTTTAGCGTAAATATCGGCGCAGACGAGCTTTGCAAGCTGCATATCTCGGCAAATTTCGACCGAGCAAAAGATGGCTACGTAAATATAAACGGCGCTCCGATGAAGCCGCAGTACAACTGGCTTTATCAGGTATTTACCGACGTTTATCCGGCAAGCGTAAATTTCGCCGACGTCGCCGCGCTTTTAAAAGACAATGAAAACGCGGTAAAATCGGCCTATTTTGGCTTTATGGAAATTTTAGCCGCAAACTGCGCAAAGCTAACGACCTACGAGCGCCCAAAAATCGCTTACGAAGCAGGCAAAAGCCGCCTAAAAGAGCGAGTACGAGGGTATTTTGAGTATTTTTCATCTAGCGACGAACCAGTGATAAAAATCTCCGACGAACTAAACGTGCCCGCGAATTTTTCGCAGTTTGACGCCTTTATAGCGCTTAAGTTTAACGGAGAAAACTCGCTCGAAAATATCGCAAAGCAAACGGCGAAATTCGCACAAGAGCGTAAACTGGAGTTTGCCGTCAAAAACGGCACGATAAAAACCGCCGGCAAAAACGAATACCAAAAAGCGGCCGAAAACTACGTAAAAGACCTTGAGCTAAAACTAAGTGACGGCGGATTTTTAGAAAATTTCTGATTTTTTTGGGGGCGAATGCGATAAATTTGCCCTCCTCCCCCGCCTCCCGTAAATTTGACCGCGTTGTTTTAAATTTGCGCGAACTCTAAACCCGCCAAAAGTAGTTTCAGCTATTAAAGCGGTAAAATTTAGCAAAACCAAAATTTACCGCAAATACTAAATTTAAGCAAAAAGCTTATTTATCATTATAAGTAGCGTCGTACAAATAAGCGCAAGCAGGCATCTTTTTTGGATAGCACGGTCGATCTTTTGCGCCAAAGCTACGCCAAACCTCACGCTTATAAGCGAGCCGATACCGACCAAAACGCCAACCTCGTACTGCACGAGCCCTTGCAAAGTTAGACTGATAAAGCCCGAAATCGACGAAAATATCACGAAAAACAGTCCTGTGCTGATCGCCTTTTTTATGTCATAGTTTAAGAAATTTATCAAAACCGGCATGATGATAACCGAGCCTCCGATACCCACGCTGATCGCTACCGCGCCGACAAAAAGTCCGACGAAAAAAAGCGGCACGAGAGAGGGATTGTGTCCGCCTTTTGGCTCCGGATTTTTAAAAAATAGCTTAATAACGTTAAAAATTTGAATACAAATGAGAGTAAGAAGCAAAAATTTCGATGGAACGCTCGCTACGATAAAGCCGCTCGCGCTCGCCCCGCAAAAGCCGCCGCTGCCCAGAACCAAAGCGGGCTTTAGATCTAGGGTCTTATTTTTGAGATTTAAAAGCGAGCCGTAGACCGAACTAAACATCATTTGAAGGACGCTTACGCCGATTGCGTATTTGACGTCAAAGCCCAAAAATACGAGTATCGGTACGGCCGCCGCGCCGCCGCCGATGCCCAAAAATCCGGACAAAAAGCCGACAAATAGCCCCAAACAAACGTAACCGAACGACGCAACCGATAAAATTTCCATAATCTCGCCTTAAAGTAAAATCCGATTTTAGCCGTTTTTGGGTAAAATTAATTTTAAAATTTAAAAAAGGAAAATTATTGAAAAGATTGTTTTTGATGATTTTTGCGGGGTTAAATTTAGCCTTTGCAGGCGTCACAACAGGCCAGAGCGAGCTGGAGCTAGAAGGCGCGGTTAAGAGATTTCAAAGACTGCTTGACATGAAAGACGTTAGCGAATTTGCCGTAGTGCCTCATCACGTTTTCGCCGCGCATACG
>CAUQMN010000211.1:0-3436 GCA_963518765.1 uncultured Campylobacter sp. | reverse complement strand
TAGCCAAAGCGCGAGTCTCACCGCTCGTCCTTTAGCGGGCTAAACAGATCCGCAAACATCGGCTCGTAGTTGGCTACGGGCGCGCCCCCTATCTCGTCGTAGCCGGTTATGACGCCGTCCTCGTCGGTGACGAAAAACGCCGCGTTTAGTTTGCTAGGCGCCGTCTCGTCGCAAGCCCTCCCCGGCTCGCCGCTTTTTGCGCTATTTTGCAAATAATAAACCTTAGATCCGTCCTCTCGCACGCAAACGTCGGCAAAATCCGCGCGGTCTACGAGGGCTAGGATATGTTGCCCTTTTAGCTGCGCTAGATGCGGATTTGCGTAGTTTTTACCGCTCGCGCAGCCGCTAAGTATTAGCGCGCTTGCAAGCGCGGTTTTCATTAAATTTCGCATTATTTTTCCGTTTTATTTGGTTTTTGTTAGATTCGCAAACTCTCGTGCAAATCCGCCCTAAATTTACTTAAAATAGCCGTTTTGACGCCTATCGTTTAGGCATTTAGTCGCCGCGCCGATTTTTACTTGCTTTTTGCGCGGATTTAAATTTACCGCACGGCAAAAACTCGCCGCGCGGCAATTTCATCCTTTGCGCAATTTAGCTCAATCTTCTATCTCAAAGTAGTAAGAAATGGGCAAAATTAGGCCCCTTTTGTCGATAAACACGCGTTTGTAGTCTACGCTAGCGGCCGTCGCGTTACCCTCAAAAACAAATATATCGTCAAATGTCGGTTCTATGGCGACCTTGCCGTCTACGTCTAGGCAACCGCTTTTTCTATTTACGCTGAAATTTAACATTCCGCCGTAAAACTCGTCAAATATATAGTCGAATTTTTGTGGCTCGAGGATAAATTTACCGCTTTTATCTATAACGCCCCACAGCTCGCCGACCCTTACCACGGCGCGTTCTTCTTTAAAGTGATTTACTTCGTCAAAACGCGGCTCTATCGCGAACTTTCCGCTTTTGTCTATAAAACCCCATTTGCCGCCAGATTTTACGGCCGCTAGCCCTTCGCTAAAAAGCGAAACTAATTCGAATTTAGGCTCTATAACGATGTTTGCGTCCTTGTTCACAAAGCCGTAGAGTCCGTTAAATTTTACGGGCGCCAAGCCTTCCTTAAAAGTTACCGGGCGGCCCAAATTTAGCTTTGAAACGGTAGCTCCGCTTTTGTCTATCACGCTCCATTTATCGGCGATACGCACCGAGGCTAGCCCGTCAGAAAAAGACCTTGCCTCGTCGTAGCGCGGAGGAATGATAGTTTTGCCGTTTTTATCCACGTAGCCGTATTTCATCCTGCCGTATTTCATCTCGCCTACAATCATCGCGCCGTCTCCAAAAGCTATACCCGTATAGTCAAATTTGGGTTCTACCACGACCCTACCCGTTTTGTCTATGAAGCCGAATTTACCGTTTTTAACGATGGCTGCTAGCCCCTCGGTAAAGCTGGTTTTAAAGCCCGTACCGGGCGCCAAACGCACGGCGAATCTGCCGTTTTCGTCCATAAAAAAGGTCTGTTCGCCTATAAAAACCACGCAAAGACCGTCGGAAAAGCTTCCCGTGACCATAAAATTTTTACCTACGGCTTTTATGTTGCCGTCTTTATCCACGGCATTGCCGTCCGCAAAAACCAGCCCGTAGTCCGCTAGCTCGCCCTGCCCGATTATCTTAGCTTCAAGGCCGAGCAAGCCTAGAAGCAGCATCGCTAAAATTTTTTTCATTTTTGCCTTTTTTGCAAATTTGGGGCTAATTTATCCCGCCTAAGAGCTCCTTCGTCTGCTCGAAGCTAAAGCCCTCTTCGGCGTCTTGTTTTAGGAAGTTATCTATAAATTCTTTTTTCGAGATAGCAAGGTCTAGCTCTTTGTCGCTGCCTTTTTGATACGCGCCGATACGTAGCAGGACTTCGTTTTCTTTAAGGAGCGAGTAGAGGCGCTTTAGCTTGGCGGCGTTTGCTCTGTGCTCTTTGGTAGCGATGTCGCTCATCACGCGCGAGGCGGAGTTTAGGATGTTTATAGGCGGATAGATGCCAAAGTCCGTCATCTCGCGGCTAAGTACGATGTGCCCGTCTAGGATCGAGCGGCTCTGGTCGGCTATCGGATCGCTCATATCGTCGCCGTCTACAAGCACCGTAAAAAAGGCCGTTATGCTACCCTTACCCTCCTCTTTTCCCGCGCGCTCCATCAGCTGAGGCAGTAGGGTAAGCACGGAGGGCGGGTAGCCCTTGGACGTCGGCGGTTCGCCTAACGCCAGCCCGATCTCTCGCTGCGCCATGGCAAATCGCGTCACGCTATCCATGATAAAAAGTACGTCTTTGCCTTGATTTTTGAAGTATTCGGCCACGCTCATCGCGCAAAAGGCGCCGTATTTTCGCATCAGCGGGCTATCGTCGCTAGTGGCTACGATGACGACGGTGCCGCTTAGATCGCCGTGCAAATTTTTCTCGATAAACTCCGGCACCTCGCGGCCGCGCTCGCCGATTAGGGCGACTACCTTGATCGGAGCTTGCGAGTTTTTTACTATCATGCCCATGAGCGTACTTTTACCTACGCCAGAACCTGCGAAAATTCCAAGTTTTTGGCCTTTGCCGCAGGTTAGCAGTCCGTCGATGCTTTTAACCCCGACGCTAAAAATTTCATCTATCAGCCCGCGCTTCATCGCATCGATCGGAGCGCGCATTATCGGGGCGTACTCGGTGGCGGCGATCGCGCCTTTGCCGTCTTTTGGATTCATAAAAGGATCCACCACGCGCCCCAAAAGAGCGTCGCCGACGGGGATTTTCATGCCTTGGTCGCTTTGATAGACGAAGTCGCCGATCTTGTAGCCTTCTACAAAGCCAAAGGGCGAGATGAGCGCGGTATTTTGCCGCACCTCGGTCACCATCGCTAGTCCGCTTTTGCTCCTATCTTTGGCGCAAATTTGCACGATGTCGCCGATGCTAGGGCGCAGGCCCGAAATCTCTATCGTCGTGGCAGAAATTCGCTCGATCACGCCAAAGATGCTAGAGAGCGATAAATTTGCGCCCAGTTTTGATTTTAAGCTATCTAAGCTCACTAAAATCTCACTTCTTTGTGCGAATTTATAAGGGAGAAAAACTCGCGCCTAGTCTCGCTGCTATTTAAAAAACAGCCTCGCAGCGCCGATGTCGTCGTGGTCGAGTTGATTTTGCCCACGCCTCGCATCTCCACGCACATGTGGCGCGCCTCGATGACGACGCCCACGCCTTTTGGCTTGATGACCTCTTGCACGGCCTGCGCGATCTGCTCGGTGAGCTGCTCTTGGATCTGCAGGCGGCGGGCGAAGATATTTACCATACGCGGGATTTTGCTAAGGCCCACGACCTTATGGTTTGGGATATAGGCTACGTGCACGCGCCCGAAAAACGGCAGTAGATGATGCTCGCAAAGGCTGTAAAATTCGATATCGCGCACGAGCACCATTTCGTTAT
>CAUQMN010000210.1:0-3436 GCA_963518765.1 uncultured Campylobacter sp. | reverse complement strand
GCCTTGAAAAGAGTAATAAATTTACGCGAAAAGACGGATTTGTCATCACGGCCGCTAGCGAAATAATGGCGATCCTATGCCTCGCGACCGACCTAAAAAATCTAAAAGAGCGCGTCGAAAACATCGTCGTCGCCTACGATAAAGATGGCGGCCTCGTGCGCGCAAAATCCCTAAACTGCGCCGACGCCGTCTGCGTACTGCTAAAAGAGGCGATAAAACCAAACCTCGTGCAAACTCTAGAGGGCACGCCCGTGCTCATCCACGGCGGACCGTTTGCAAATATCGCGCACGGCTGCAACAGCGTGATCGCGACCAAAACGGCGCTAAATTTAGCGGGCTACGTCGTGACAGAGGCGGGATTTGGCGCAGAGCTGGGAGCGCAAAAATTCCTAGATATCAAGTGCCGCACCGCCGGCCTCGCGCCAAAATGCGTCGTACTAGTAAGCACCATCCGCTCGCTAAAATATAACGGCGGATGCGACAAAGACGGCATCTCGCAGCCAAATTTAGACGCGCTAAAGCTAGGCGGCGAAAACCTAAAAGCCCACATAGAAAATCTCAAAAACTTTAACCAAAACGTCATCGTCGCGCTCAATAAATTCGCCTCGGACTCGGACGACGAGATCGCCTACGTGCGCGCTCTTTGCGAGGAGTCGGGAGCCGAGTTTAGCGTGTGCGAGGGCTTTTTAAAGGGAAGTGCGGGCACGGAGGATCTAGCCAAAAAAGTCGCGCAAATCTGTGAAAAACCGGCTCGCGAGATAAACTTCACGTATGAGTCCGCCGACCCCGTCAAAACCAAGATCGAAAAGATCGCGACTAAAATTTACGGCGCCAAAGACGTCGTCTTTAGCCCGCGCGCGCAGGAGGATCTGGCCGAGATTTCGCGCCTAGGCTTTGAGAGTCTGCCCGTTTGCGTCGCAAAGACGCAGTATAGCTTTAGCTCGGACGCTAAGCTACTAGGACGGCCGAAGGGCTTTAGCTTTGAAGTTAGCGCGCTTGAGATCCGCGGCGGAGCGGGCTTTATCGTGGCGGTTAGCGGATCAACCATGCTGATGCCGGGACTGCCTAAAGTGCCTGCCGCCGAGCAGATGAGAGCGGAGTAAAACGAGCTATGATCCGTCAAATTTGAGCGCAAAATTTGATCGGTCGGCGAAGTTTTTTTGAAAAACAAAGGCGAATTTGGCAGAGATAACGCCGGGTTCGCCTTTTTAAATTTGACTATTTCGTCCTTTAAATTTGCCGTCAAATTTAAAACGCTAAATTTAACAAACGTCCGCGCTAGCTCGTAAATTTTAGATTTTATCGCAGCGCTATTCGTGCGAGATTTTTATCCTACCGTCCATACGTCGCCGAAATGCAAAATCAAATTTACTCGCCTAAAGCCGCTTGTCGGTCTAGCGCCAAATTTGCGCTATTTTACGGCATTTTAAATATCCGAATTTAACGCTTGAAATTTGCCGCAAATCTTGGCAAAATCGGCGTAATTTATTTTGGCGTTTTTAATCAAATTTGTTCAGGCAAGCCAAAATTTACGCATGAGGCGGCGCTAAATTTTTACCTTTTCCCACGGCTCGATTCCGCCGTCAACCTCTTTAAAAATGCTCGCGATTTCTATATCTTTTACGCTTAAATTTCGCTCATAAGCCTTGACGTCGCGCGATTTTAGCTTCTCTTGCAAAAAGGCGAATTCATACTCTATCTGTCCGCGAGAGACAGCTATTTGGGCTAAATTTCGCTCGTCAAAATCGCCCACCTTCGCTGCGTCAAATTTATACCCGCGAGCGCAGGCCTGCGCATAAACCTCCGCTAGATACGCATTTATCGCTTCACACGCGTTTTCATGCGCGTAAAAGCGGTCAAGCTGCGGGTGATTTTTGTAGCCCTTAGTAAATCCAGCCAGCACGTTTTTAGCTAGCAGCGCCTCGCGCCAAAGCGCCACGAGCCCCTTTACATCGAGATATTTAAAGCTTATCGTCCAAAGTCTCATTTTTGCCTTTCATTAAATTTACAGCCGTTTTGCGGGCTAAATTTGGCGCGGTTAAGCCCGAAAACCGTCAAATTTATATCGCGGATTTAACTGCTACGTCGCCTCACTTCGCTAAAAACCCGAATCGATCTATCATATCTAGTGGCAGATCGGCTTTATAAATCTCATCGTTTAGTAAGTCGTCGTATTTTTCTTCCAGTTCGCTAGAGTTTTCGACTACGGCTTCGAGATGTCGCCTAGCCTGCGCAAATTCGCCTTTCATCACGAAATATTCGCCTAAAATCACGCTAGCTTGCACCTTGCTCGCCTCGTCGCCGTCGCTTTTAAGCGCATCCTTTAGGCTCTGTACGCCGCCCTCCTCAAGTCCCCTTGATAGCTGCATAACGGCTTTGTTTAGATAGAGTTTTGCGTCCATTTTTGCTCCTTCAAATTTAACGCGGCAAGCCTCGCGTAAATTTACGCCGACATAGCTTTTTAAATTTTACCGATCTGCTTCGCCGTTTATTTTTTCTTCGCCTTTTTTGCTGCGTTTTTCATGGCTTCTAGCTCCTGGGCTAAAAATTTACCCGTATAGCTGCCCGTTTTTGCGTGATTTTTAGCAACCTCTTTTACACTGCCCTCGGCGATGATTTTACCGCCTTTTGCGCCGCCTTCGGGCCCCATATCGACGATGTAGTCGCAGTTTTTGATGACGTCTAGGTTATGCTCGATGACAAAGACCGAGTTGCCAAGATCGACCAAATGGTGCAGTACGCGCACGAGCCTATCGACGTCGGCGAAATGCAGCCCCGTAGTCGGCTCATCAAGAATATAAAGCGTATTTCCCGTATCCGAGCGGCTAAGCTCTTTTGCCAGCTTTACGCGCTGCGCCTCGCCGCCGCTTAGCGTCACGGCGTTTTGTCCTAGCGTGATGTAGCCTAAGCCCACGTCTTGAAGCGTCGTTAGTTTGCTAGCGATTTTAGGTACGGATTTAAAAAACTCCACCGCCTCGTCGATGCTCATATTTAGCACGTCGGCGATACTTTTGCCTTTGTAGAGGATTTCTAGCGTCTGCGCGTTGTAGCGGGTGCCGCCGCACGAGTCGCAAACGACGTTTACGTCGGGCAAAAAGTGCATCTCGATCGTGATCTCGCCCTCGCCTTGGCACTTTTCGCAGCGTCCGCCCTTGACGTTAAAGCTAAATCTGCCGATCTTGTATCCTCGCAGTTTGGCTTCCTTTGTCTGCGCAAAAAGCCCTCTGATCTCGTCCATCACGCCCGTGTAGGTAGCTGGATTACTGCGCGGAGTGCGGCCGATCGGGCTTTGATCGAGGTAGATCACTTTGTCTAGATTTTCTAGTCCGCTTAAATTTACTCCCGCAACCTTTTTTACCTTTTTGGCGCGGTTTAGCTGCTCCTGGGCTTCAGGCAGCAGGGTTTGCAGTACGAGCGAGCTTTTACCCGATCCCGA
>CAUQMN010000209.1:0-3468 GCA_963518765.1 uncultured Campylobacter sp. | reverse complement strand
TTGCGTAATGCCTAGCTCTTTGCATACGCGCTTAACGATGTTTTCCTCTGCGGTCATATTATTTCCTTTGTATATTTTTGTTCGTGCAATACAGCGTGATAAGAGATGTTATAAAAAGCGGCAAAAACAGCCACCAACCAAGAGTAAATTTGTCCGTAGCGAAAAACGCGATACAAAGTATCCCGCAAAATATCTTTACCCCAAGCAATAGGTTGCCTAATGCATCTTGCTTTATATTAATAGCATTGGTTTGAGAAATAAAAACGTAGCTTAGGGCTAAAAACAGCCCCTTTAAAAAAGGCTGATCGTCTTGAGGCGGAATAGTAAAATACGGGATATTTACTATAAAATAAACGCTAAGGGGCAAATACGAAAATAACACCCTTGCTACAAAATTAAATAAAATCTCTCTTCGTTGAGCCGATAGCAACTCTTTTTCTTTCGTCGGTTCGGCATCTAGGCTTATGTCGTTTAACGCATCGTCGTTTCGCATCGGCCTAATAGATCATGTTTATGATAAAGTTGTATCTGTAATAAGCAAACTCGTAAGATACGTTAAAATGAGCCATCAAATACTCGATGCTGTAGCCGTGCACGATGAAATTTCTAACCTCGTCGTAGGGCATAAGCAACTCTGCGGCGAATGCGTTAGCTTCCTGCTCCTCGGCCGTTACTATCTCGTCTGTTGCGGGATTGTCCGAAAAGTTTATCCTCGGGCGTTCCTTGTCCCTAGAATGCAACGTCCAGTGCCCTATCTCGTGAGCGATAGAAAACAGCTTTCTAGTCATAGGCTTGTCGTCTCGCCTGATATAGATCGTTCTTTCCATCGGGTTTAGTAAAGCCTCGTCTATAAGGCCGTCTTTATATTGTGCGGATAGTCCTTGTTCGTTTAAAATAATAGCGAGATTTACGGGGCGCGATAGGTTAGCTTGACTGTTTGATAAAAGCCTTTTTGCTTCTGCGGTTGCTCTTGCGTAATCGGCCGCCATTTTAGCCCCTTTCTTTTTTGCATAGTCAGTGAATATTACACTAAATAAGCTAAAAGGGATATAAAAGGTATATTTTAGCTAATCTTGCCGTAAAATTTAACGGCTTGGACTATCTTTTCCGCCGTTTGCCCGTCTACGCCGTAGATCGCGTCTCGCAGTTCGTTTTCGTTTAGCGTATTTAAAAATAGCCCCAGCCCAACGAGGTCGGCGGTATCGAGCCTAACGTCTCGTAGCTCTTTTAATATCTGCCCTAAGTTGCAGCGCTCTAATAAATCCGCCAATTCCACATCGGCTACGGCGTCTATGCTTATTCTCATTTTTTATCCTTTTTCTAAGATTTAAAACCCCTTACGGTTTGCCGACCCGTTTGATTATGGTGCGTAGTTTTGTATCTTTCGTCGTCATTGCCGTAGCTTCTAGCCCCTTTTGGGCTAGTTCCTTGATTTCAGCAGAAGCTCTATCACATTAGGCGGCAACGGCTCTTTTTTGCGCCGCTTCTCTTGCGTAGGTTCTTGCGCGGGTTTGATGGGCGGCAAGCTTGCCCAGTACTCGTCAAGCTTTCGCCTGTAGTATTCTAGGGCTTATTGCTTGTTTAGCTTGACGTGCGCAGGCAATGGGTCGCTAACCCAGACGCCGTTTTGCATACGCATAGCCGATTTTTGCGCCATTACTGCTTCGCCGTAGGTCATCGCTAGCCCCTAAAAAGGTATCGTTTCGTCGCCGTTTTCGTATTTGTCGGCGTCGATGTCTACTTCGGGCGCATCGTAGTCTGCGTGATAGTCTTTCGGCGGTTGTTGCTGTTTTTTAGGCGCTCCTTGCTGCGGACGTTGATTTGAATACCCGCCTTGATTATTGCCCGCTCGTTGCCCGTCGCCCAGCATTTCCATATTTTCGACGGCTACCGTATGCTTGCTTCTATTTTGTCCGTTATTGTCCGTCCATTGGTCAAATTTTAAGCGACCCTCGATCAAGAGCTTTGAGCCTTTGCCGAGATATTGATTTGCTATCTCCGCTTGCTTACCGAAAAATGTAATGTCAATAAAGCACGTTTCCTCGCGCTTTTCGCCGTTTACGCTAAATTTGCGAGTGACGGCAATGGCGCTGTTGCCTATGGCTGCGCCCGCAGTCGTATATCTAAGCTCGATGTCTCTCGTGAGATGACCCACTAAAACTATTCTGTTAAACACGTTAGCTCCTTAACCCATCCATTAATGCGTCAATACTGTTCGGATCGGCTAAATATGCCTTAGCCTCGTCGGGCGACACTCTAGCCAAAAGCTTTTCGGCCTCGTCCTCGCTTGCGCCTCTATTCATTAGCTCGCTTTGCAAAGCGTCAAGCGGCAACACGTCCTCGTTTACGTCTATTTCTACTTCAACGGGCGCAGCTTCGATAAATTCTGCATCGTCAACCGTCAACTTTTGGTTTACAGCTCGGCTGTTCGGTTTTTCCGAATTTTCCCGCACGAGGTCGTTTAAATTTGCCGTCGCCTTGGTCTGTATTTCGGGCGCGTTTTGCTCGGCTCTGATCGGCTCATCCTCCAAACTTACAGCTTCGGCTAGACGGTCATTTATCGGTAAGCGGCTAGTAACGTATTTAAGGGCTTTTGCCTTATACATCTCCTCCGCCCACTCAAGCCAAATATTAGCTAGCTTATCCTTTTGGGTTTGATTTTGGCTTTTTAGGCGCAGTTTCTCAAGTTTCTTTTTGCTTACAAACTCGCTAAATACGTTCTCGCCGCTATCTTTGGCGTAAACGATTACGCCTACTAGGTTATTAAATACCCAGTCCCCGTCGTCATCGCTTCGTTCGTCATAATTGGGCTTAAAATTTATCTTATCTTCAAGCCCGTTAAATTCGATCTCAAATTCGTCGCATTTATACACCGCTACGGCTCTAAACTTCCAGCCGTTTTTCATACCTAGGCTAATAAGCCCCTTGTAGCCTATTTGCAGTTGCGCGACGCCTTTATACGGCACGACGTAGGCTTGCCCGAAAAGCTTATTCGGGTGTAAGCCGATTTGCACTATTTGCATCGCTGTATTTACTATGCTTTCGGGGCTACAATTTCTTAAGCCGCCGTCGTTTACCATATTTACGATAGCGCTTGCAAATACGCTAGCCTTTGCCTTATCGTTGCCTACTATGGTTGAAATTTGGCTCATCTTGTCTTTTATCATAGTCCTTGCGGTTTGCTCTCTTGCGACTAGGCCGTTGTTGGTTTGTTGTTGTAGTTGGTTCATTTTCTATCCTTTCAAATTTAGTAAAAAATACTCGTCGTCGTATGCGGCGTAACTAGCCACCGCGCCGACTGCTTGATGCACCGCGCTTAGAGCGTTTTGGATTTTGACCAACTCCGCGCCTAGTCGCGCCTCTTTTTTGTCCGTTTTATCGGTTAGCTTTTTTAGCTCGGTTTCTAGCTTTTTGTTTTTGCTTCGCTCGCTCAAATACTCGCACGTTAATTCGTTCCAATCCTTACCC
>CAUQMN010000208.1:0-3469 GCA_963518765.1 uncultured Campylobacter sp. | reverse complement strand
GACCCAGACTGCGCAACTAGTGGCGTCCGTCTCGCAAAATACCGTTTTTATCGCCTTTTCTCCGCTCTTTGCGACCTCGCTTACGTGATAAATTCGCTTTTTCATTTTTGCTCCTTTTTCGTTCATTTTAGCCGCGCAGAGTGAATACGGCGTGAAATTTAAGTGGATTTGAGCTAAAATCAAAGTCAAAATTTAGCGCAAAAAGGAAAAACGATGCAAGAAAATCCAAAAAAAATGTGGTCGGGTAGGTTTAGCGGTGAGAGTAGCGAGCTTTTGGAGGAGTTTAACGCCTCGATCGGCTTTGATAGGGTGCTTTGGCAAGAGGATATCGCAGGCAGCAAGGCGCACGCAAGAATGCTCGGCGCTTGCGGGATTTTAAAGCCTGAGGAGAGCGAAAAGATTGTCGCGGGGCTTGACGCCGTGTTTGAAGAGATAAAAAGCGGCAAATTTGAGTTTAAAACCGCCGACGAGGACATCCACATGGCGGTCGAAAAGCGCCTAAGCGAGCTAATCGGAAGCGATCTTGGCGGTAGGCTGCACACTGCGCGCAGCAGAAACGATCAGGTTGCGCTTGATTTTCGCCTCTACGTGCTTAAAAGCGGCGTTGCAATCGCTGAAAAAACTCGCGAGCTAGTAGAGGCTCTGCGAGATATCGCTAGCGAGCACGCGGACACGCTGATGCCAGGCTACACGCACCTCCAGCACGCCCAGCCCGTGAGCCTTGCCTATCATTTGCTAGCTTACGCGTTTATGTTTCGCCGCGACTACGAGCGCTTTGCCAGCTCGCGCGAGCGAAACAATCTCTGTCCGCTAGGCTCCGCAGCGCTTGCGGGCACGCCGCACCCTATAAACCGAGAGCTGGTCGCGCAGCAGCTAGGCTTTGCGGGAGTGACGCCAAACGCGATGGATGGCGTCAGCGACCGCGATTTTGCGCTGGAGATTTTGTTTAACGTAGGCGTGCTGATGACGCATGCGTCGCGCCTGTGCGAGGAGCTTATCTTGTGGAGCTCGCAGGAATTCGGCTTTGTCACGATCAGCGACGCCTACAGTACGGGCAGCTCGATCATGCCGCAGAAGAAAAACCCCGACGTCGCCGAACTCATCCGCGGCAAAACGGGGCGCGTAAACGGCAATCTCGTTGCGCTACTAACGGTGATGAAGGGCTTGCCGCTGGCATACAACAAGGACATGCAGGAGGACAAGGAGGGCGTTTTCGATAGCGTCGCCACCGCGCTTGCGAGCCTTGAAATTTTAAAACAGATGCTAAAAACGGCTAAATTTAACGAGCAAAATATGCTCGCGATGACGCGCCGCGGGCACCTCACGGCAACCGATCTGGCTGATTATCTCGTGCGGGAGAAAAACGTGCCGTTTAGGCAGGCGCACTTTATCACGGGTAAGGCCGTGGCGTATGCGGAAAATTTAGGCTTAGATTTGAGCGAGCTAAACGCGCAGCAGCTTGCAAGCGTAGATGAAAGCTTGAGCGGCGATGCGGTTAAATTTCTTGATCTAAACGCCTCTAAAGAGGCGCGCAAGTCGCAAGGAGGCACGGCACATGAGAGCGTGGCTGCGCAGATTGAAATTTTAAACGGGTGGCTAAAAGATGAATAAATTTTAAAATTTGCCGCCAGAGGGCAAAAATTTAATTATAATTATAGAAAAATTTAAGGAGGAAAGGATGTTTGGAAACGGCTATAAAAAAGAGCTTGAGAGCAAAAACGCTGCTTTAGAGCAGGAAAACGAAAGTCTAAAGGCGCAGATACAAAGACTGCAAGGCGAGCTGGAAGCGGCAAAATCAAGTGCGGCTAGCGAGCAAAACGCGCCAAAATTGCAAGCCGAAGCGGTCAAGCTACTAATAGCCAGCTACGCCGACGGTATGAATTTCTTGCAAGGCACGATGGAAGAAAATTTAGAAATACTGGAAAATATAAACGAGCTAAATAACCTAACGTTTACTAAGACGGGCGAACTGCGCGAGCAGACGAGTTTTATCGTTAGCTCTATGCAAAACGTCCAGCAAATGAGCGGCGACCTGCAAAACGACGCCTCGTCGCTAAATAACAGCGTGATGTCGATCGTGGAGATTATAAATTTGATCAAGGATATCTCCGATCAGACGAATTTGTTAGCTCTAAACGCAGCTATCGAAGCGGCTCGAGCGGGCGAACACGGACGCGGATTTGCCGTGGTGGCCGATGAGGTGCGAAAGCTCGCCGAACGCACGCAAAAAGCCACTCTCGAAGTCGAGGTAAATATAAACGGACTTAAACAAAGCTCAAATACGATGATAGGAATGAGCGAAAATTTCTCTAAAATTTCGGACGACGTGATGCGCGTTTTGAGCGATTTTCAAGGCACTATCGCAAGCGTGAACGAAAACACGCAAAACATCCTAAATCAAGCCCTAAACGTTACTAATGAAGTAAACGTCAGCAACGGTAAAATAGACCATATAAATATGAAACTAAACGGCTATAGAGCCGTTTTAAACGGCGAATTTGACGGCATTCCTAGCGTGGGTAGCTGCCGTTTTGGTAGGTGGTTTAGCGAAAAGGTCAAAAACGTCATAGTAAAAGACGCAAAAATCATACAGGATATTTCGCACGACCACGAAAACGTCCATAGCGGACTCGATAAGGCGATCAAAATTTTCGCAGATAGCAGCAAGGATAACGCCGCCGGAGTGGAAATCCTAAAAGACGTGGAAAACTCGAGCAAAGTAGGCTTTGAAACGCTTTTAGACGCGGTTAGAGCGGCTAGGAAATAGAAGTAATAAACCCTGTCAATCGCTTTGCATAAAGAGATTGACAGGTTATATACTTTTTATTTTTGCTATCCACTCCCTAAAATGTTTACATTGATTGCATATTTCGCTTATTCCTATTTTTGATAATGCAGTGTATCCATGTAGAGTTTTTTGATAGCCTGAAAAATTATTTAAAATTACTTTTGATGGAGCAGTTTTATAACCGCCATTGATTAGTTCTGGATTATTACCAAAATTACTTAAGGTATTTTTTAAATTAGTTAAATTTTTTTGATTTATATCTTCTTTTTCAAATAGCTTTTCAATATCGCAAAAAATTAGGGATTCAAATTCATGCAACTGTATGTATGGAATAAATCGGTTATCGCAAATATCTTTATAAAAAGCTTCCTCTAATTCAGAGATTGTTTTATAGATATCTTTTTTTTGCGTTGCTTGATTAAATTTAGGGAATTTATTTGAAAGTTTATAGTAATCAAAAAAAGTCGTGACAAAGGACTCTTCTCTAGAAGACCCAATTTCTTTCAATGTGTTAATTATATATTTACGAACTCTATCGTAATCTAACGAACCGCCTTTTGCATTACCGCCGTTGGGATTCTTGCCAGTAGGAATAGTTCTTGGCTCAAATGAAATATTATCAGAAAATTCACAAGAAATGACATTTTTTATGAAATTTACTTCACTTCTACCTTCGCATAT
>CAUQMN010000207.1:0-3480 GCA_963518765.1 uncultured Campylobacter sp. | reverse complement strand
TTACAAGGCTAGCTGCGTCCTTTATGAGTATTTGCCCGGTTGCTTGGCGCTAGCTAATTTCATGCAAGAAGAGCTGGGCGACGAGGCGCAGTCGTTTGCGATAAACAATACCCTATGCAACAAAAAATACGCTCCCGGATGCTACAACGTGGGTTGGATGATAGAGCGAACGGGAGGCGATATAGGCGAGATGATGGAGTATTACGAGCACTCGTGTAAGCTAGGCTACGTAGGCGGCTGCGAGAGGGCGGCGTGGCTGTATGAGGGAAATTTCAACGAAAACAGATACGAGCAAGTAAAAAAAGACGCGAAAAAGGCAAAGCAAATGCAAAAAAAAGCGTGCGAGCTAGGCGATAAGCAAAGCTGCTAGACGGCGTCTTGCCCTTGCTTAGATTTTCGCTTGCGGCTAAGAGCCTGCGACGCAAATTTTTGCCTCATCTTGCAAAATTTAGCGAAGCGATTTAGATTTCGCGTCGCCTTTGGTTTTATTTCGCCGCGGCAATAGAACTAGCCTGCACCCGCAAGGTAATTTTCCTAGTTCTTGCAAAAAATACGGCTTTGCTACCGTAAGCGCGGCACGGTAAGCGCGCACGGCGGAGTAAAAGCGGTTTTACACGGCGGCTTGCATAGAGGGCGTATTTGAAAGAGCGCAAATTTTAGCTCCGTAAGCAAAGGCCGTATTTGCGCCAAATTTACGTCGCTTGTGCCGCGCATTGCAGCTTTTGATGAGAGGCGGCCTAGGCTCGGCTGGCAAACTTGCGTTGCGGCGTTTGATAAATGGCAGTCTCTTGCCGCAAATTTTGTGCTAAAATTTATCCGAATTTAGCGCAAAAGTAATAAATAAATTTAAAGGAGAAAAATGAAAAAATTATATTCCGCATTTGCAGCCTCGCTGATAGCAGGCGCGGTAGCCTCGGCGCAAGACGCCGCACCATACGAGCGAGATATAACGACCACCACCACATCGACGGTCTACGGAGACTACTGGGACCGCCGTATAGGCTCGCACGATACGAGATTTTTGATATTTAGGGCTCTAGAAGACGGCGTGGAGCTTTGGGGTATGGAGATAAACAGGGGCAGATGCTCTGCGCGGTGGAACGATTTTATAGGCTTGGGATACGATGCGAAAGCGACGATCCGCGTGGGTAAAAGAGACGAAAATTTCGTGGATATAGAGCAGAAGATGCCAAACAAGGACGATCCCGAGGATTTTGATTGGAAGTCGGTTCAAAAAATACCTCTAAAAGACGTGCGAGCGCGGCTGGGTAAGGGTTTTGAGCTAAATTTTAGCGAAGAGATCAAATTTACGCTAGATGAGGGGTGCGGCAAGATAATCGAGGTCAAAGTCGATACGAATCTGGGAAGCTGGGTCACTAGATTTAACTAAATTTAGGCGTTTTAACGCAAGCAAACGCCGCAAAATGCACGCAAAAGCTTTGCCTAAATTTGGTCGTTTGCTTAATTTTCACGTCAAATTTCCTCGCGTCCAAACGGGCGCTAAATTTACCCGCGTCTCAAACTTTACGCGCCTAAATTCCCGCCGTTTTTGCAAATTTGCCGCCTGATTCGGCTCCGCTTTTCATCCGCTTAAATTTATCAAATCAAAACCCGTGCTTTGATCTTAAATTTAAATCCTCGCTTCGAATTTACCCGCAAATTTCGCGCCGGCTTTTTTGCCCCGCATCTGCAATAATCGCGGTTTAAAAGAAGAAACGATGAGCGTAGAATTTCGCGTCAAAAATAAAAAGCGGCCGCTATTTTTGGGATATTTTAGCGTAATGAGCGTAGGCAAGGCTACGGAGTTGATACCGGATCTGGCGGTGTTTGACATAGACGAGAATGCCGAAAATTTTGATAAAGCGGCGTTTTTAAGCTCGCTTTTAGGCGAATGCGAGGGCATAGTTTTAGGCTTTTGGGGCAAGAGCGGGCGGGGATTTGAGCTTAGCTACGACACTGAGGAGGAAAGCTACAAAGTGCGCGTAAATACGCCTGCGACGGTATTTGACTGGGTTTTAGCTATCTCGTATCTGCAAATTTTATCGCAAAGGCTAGGAAGCGACATCAAGGGCGAGGACGGAAAAATCTATACGCGAGAAACGATAGAAAAATTTGACTACGAGCGCGATATAAACTCGGGTTTGCGGGCGATAAAAGGGCATTTAGAGGGCGGCGCGACCGTAAATCACTGCTACGGCGTCGTTAGGCCTTTTGCCCTAAATCGCGCGATCATAGACGAAATTTTAGCCGCGCAAAGCCCTGCAAAGGAGTTTAGCAAGCGCCTAACCGCGGTGCAATATCTTGACGCTTACGGCGCAAACCAGCTCTTTTACCGCGCAAACGGCGAAGGCGAGATCATCGGCTCGTACGCGCTTACGCAGGGCGTGCCGACCATTTTGCCTTACGAGCCTTTCGTGGAGTGTCAAAATTTGGACTTGGTTAAGCCAAAAGATGTCGCGCACTGGGAAATTACGCTAGTAGGCGGCGAAGGATGCGACGGCGGCAACGAGAGCGACGAAAATGACGAGGCCTCCCGCTACCGCGTGCTAGCCGAGCTAGATTACTCAGAGTTTATCTCGCGTTTGCCGCGCGAGAGCTACCGCTTTATCGATGCTAGTTATATTTTGGTGGAGGGACTAGACTACGAGCGATTAAGGGCGCTGGCGGAGTAAATTTTAAAACTCGGACTGCGCGCTGGAGGCTAGCGCTGCAAATTTAGTCATCGATTTATGCTTTATTTGCCGCAATTTACCTTGCAAGTAAGACCGAGCCGTTAGCTAAATTTACTAGCCGTGCGACTTTGCCAGTAGGCTGCGCCGCGTTTATTTTGATTACCGCTTTGCGCCTTAGAAAACGATAAATTTTCATCGCCTTAAAGCGTCGATAAAATCAGGCCGCGTCGAAACGGATGCCTTAAATTTGCGGTTTAAAACCAGCGATAGCGCGATTTTATGTTTTAAATTTACGGCAAATTTTATCGTTTCGCAGCTTTTGCGTTTGAAATAGGCATTTTAAATTTGCGTTTTATCGGCGCAAAGGGCGCGGTTAAATTCATCGGCGTTTAAAAAGCGCGGTCGCTTAAATGTATTAACGCCCTAAAATTCAAAAACGAGTCGTATTTTGCGCCGAGTTCATCTTTTAAACGGCGCGCGGGAGGAAAAGATAAAAAAGCGATTTAGGCTAAGGCGCCTTTATTATTTCATCTTCGGACGAAACGAACGCTTTGCGTCAAAGCCTTTGCTAGCGATTTTTATCTCGTTTGGGACCATGCCTACGGGAGCCTCGGCATCCTTTTGGGCGGATAAAAACTCAACTAAGCTCTGCCAGACGAAATCGGCGTCCAGATAAAGCCCCATCGCGCTAAGTTGCGGATTTATCGCTACAAAGTTGGTAGTTTTCGTTTTTTTAAAAAGCACGATCGGGGGAGCTCAAAATTTCGTCTTTGCTTATGATTTTTTCGCCACGAACGATGTCTTGTAT
>CAUQMN010000206.1:0-3483 GCA_963518765.1 uncultured Campylobacter sp. | reverse complement strand
AACTGAAACATCACACTGCAAGCAAGCTTCATCTCCTGCCTAGCTGCCTCGTCTAGCGACCACAGATCGCGCCCTAGCATCTCGACTTTGCCGGCGCTTGGCTCTTTTAGATATATCATCGTTTTCATCAGCGTCGATTTACCCGTACCGCTACCGCCCAGTAGCCCGTAAATTTCAGCCTCGTTTACGTGGAAATTTAGCCCGTCGTGGATCACTCTGTCGCCAAATTTCGTCGTTAAATCAGTCGCTTTTATTATCATTTATATGCCTAGCTGCGTGAAAATAATCGAAAACAGCGCGTCTACCATGATCACGCCAAATATCGCGTTTACCACGCTCACGGTCGTATATGTGCCCACGCTTTGAGTGTTTCCGCCGATCTGAAAGCCTCTCATGCAGCCGATAAACGCGATCACGACGCCAAAAAACGGAGCCTTAAAAAGTCCGACGTAAAGATGCTTAATCTCCACCTCTTGGCCAAATCTCGCTAGATAGCTATCAAAGCTGATGTTTAGGTAGTTTTCCATCACGACCATCTCGCCTAGTATCCCCGATACGTCGGCTAAAAACACGATAAGAGGCATGGCTACGATGAGTGCTATAACGCGCGGCAAAACGAGAAATTTAAACGGATCAAATCCCATCGTTTTCATCGCGTCGATCTCTTCGGTGATTTTCATAACGCCGATTTGCGCAGTAAAGCTTGAGGCCAGGCGTCCGGCAACGATGATAGCAGCGATGAGCGGAGCTATCTCGCGCAGGGTCAAAAGCCCCATCATCTCGACGATTATTATCGTAGCACCAAAACTCGCAAGTAGGCTTGAACCCTGATAAGCTAGCACTATACCGATGAGAAAAGAGGTAAGGCACACGATAAAAACCGACTTTATGCCCGCATCCTCAAAATAAGCCAAAATTTCCTTTACGCGGATATCTTTTAACATAAATATCTTGCTAAATTTGACCAAAAACTCGCCCATAAAATTTAAAAACGCGCAAAATCCCGCAAAAAACGCGGTCAAATTTTTGCCGATTTGCGAGAGCGGATTTTCGTGCGGTTTGGAGTTTATGATCTGTTTTATTTTAGGATTTACTTCGCTATTTATCGAATCAAAAATCTTTTGCGCGTGCGGGGTTAAATTTACGAGCTCGTAGTTTTTGCGCGCGTTTTGCAATGTATTTTTTAAAAATAGAGCTGCTGCGTAGTCAAACTCTTTTACGTCTTTAAAATTTAAGACGATTTTGTTAAATTTCTTTGAGCCGATGAGCGCGGCCGTCTGGGTCCAAATTTGAGCCGACAGCTTGTAGTTCCAGTCGTTTTTTAGATTTATAGTTAGCTTGCCGCCGCCTTGCTCGCACTTGTAAAATTCGCTTTCAAATTTTAAAAAAAAAGGCAAATTTAGACCTTTCTTAGGTTGTTATTTTTCTTGATAACGTAGTCTATATCGCCCTCCTCGGTCTGAACCTTTGCGATCTTTAGCACGCGGGCGATCTCGTTTTCTCTAGTGTTATAGGTTATATCGCGAGCAGGATCTACGAGCCTAAATTTAACCTCGTTAAATTCGCGCCACTTATCGTGATTTATCACTTTGGAGTTAAAAATCCCTTCTTGTATTCCCACTATCTCCTCTTTTAGCTCGGCTATCATATCTTTTTTTTCTCTAAAATCCTTTAAAAGCGCGTTGTACTCGTGCACTAGCTGCTGGTACTCTTTTAGCTTTTTGATAAAAGTAGCCGGCGGCGTAATGCTTGAGTTTTTTAGCTCCTCGATTTTAGCTTTGATGACGTTTATCGGGCCTTTATTTTCCTCTATGACGCATCTTTTAGACTCTAGAATTCGCGGCATTTTAGCGATTTGCTCTCTTATGATTTTTATCTTTGCCGTAGCTTCGTTTATCTTTTCGCCCGAGTTTTTTACCATGCTAAAATCTACTAAAATTTTATTATTTACGCCTTTTAGCCTTTTTATCTCCACGCTATCTGCTACGATTATTTTCGCATTTGACGCTAGAGTGTCGATGATTACGCTTTCTGCGATTATCTCTCCGCCTAGAACCGACTTTATGCGAGCGATTTTAGCTTTTACCCTGCCGCCTTCTAAACGGTCTATATCGATGCTGTCTCCCTCAAAGCTACCGATATGCACGGCTATTTTTGCTTCTTTAGCTTCGATCAGAGATTTTGCGTGGGTTTGTCCGCCTATAGATACTTTATTTGCCTTTACGACGGCATTTGCGGCGACGTTGCCTTCGATATTTACTTCATTGGCCTCTACAGTCATGCCCGTGCCTATGGCGTCTTTATTTATATCTCGCTCTTTTACGTTTAGCGTGACGCTGGTATCTAGCCCCGCATCCACAGAACCGGTAGTTTTAAAAGAAATTTCATTTACGTCTAGCTCGTCTTTGATATCAAAGACTCCGTTTTTTTCATAAACGTAGCCCGCCTTTTTACAAAAATATCTTATGCCAGTCTCATCCTCGGCGCAGTAGATATTTTCGGTGATTTGCGGCATTTTAGTTATCGTCGTTTTGGCTTTTTGGATAGCTAGGAGGTTTCCGCGAACGTCGCGGCCGCTAGAACCGTCTTTGGCTTTTATATATTCTATTATCAGCTCGTTTTCTATCGCTCCTAGCAGATAGCCTCTGTTTGCGTGATCGATTTTGCCGTTTTCGTCCGCGTTTTTTATCTTGCTTTTATAATAAAATATCAAATCGTCATCCACCGAGGGTTTAGCCTCTACGCCTTGCGTCACCGTAAAAACGTAGTCTTTATCCAGATATTCCTTCACTCTTAGCGCGGAGGTAATTTTAGCCATCTCCTCATGCATCGTTTTATCTCTGATACCGATTAGGATGCCTACTTTTATCATTTTTTTATAGATGAAATCAACCATCTTTTTGCCAAGTTCTTCAAAATAAACGGCATCTCCTCCGCGCGAAACGGTAGCTAAAATTTTGGTTAAATTTTTATTGGCGTTTATAGCTATGCTAGGCAGCACGACCGGCTTAGCGCGCCTAAGGTCGTAAAATTTGACTCTATAAATTTGCTTTAGGCTCTCTACCTTTTCTACGTAAAATTTATCGTCGTCAAAGACGCCCAGCTTGCTTTGGGCTAGCATTCTAGGCGATTTTTCTCCGACTATTTTGCACTCGGTTTTAAAGTCTAAAATTTCAAAATCTATAAATTTATTATCCACTCCGTACTTTCTAACTAGATTTAGTACCTCGCCGTACGGGCTTGGCGTTTCTATCTCGATGTCTTCAAGGTACGTTTGCGCGTTTTGGTTTTCTGGCACGTGATACTCTCGCAATTTTTTGATTTTTGGTCGATTATCTCTAAAATTTCATTAAAAACTCTTGATTTTACGTCTTTTAAAACTAAATTTGCCTATCATAGCGCTAAAAATTTACTAGGATTTTCGTGTTTATCAAGGGCTTTTTTTCAAACAGCATCGGCATCATGGTTTCGCGAGTTTTAGGG
>CAUQMN010000205.1:0-3498 GCA_963518765.1 uncultured Campylobacter sp. | reverse complement strand
GGCTAAAACGCGCCATAAATCAGTATAAAAGCTGGACGAAGGATAACGATAGTTACGAAAAAGCGGTTTCAAATTTCTATTTTATGAGCGGGTATACCTACGAGACGTTTCAAAAAGCGCTAAGGTCGGGCAAGCCAAATGCCGGCTGGACGGCCATCATGCAGGTGTCTAACCGCGAAGTGGACTTGACTTATTACGGTTGCTTAAGACTGCTAGCGGGCGATAGCGAGGGCTGGGACTATATAGACCTCGCGCTTGAGGGCTCTTGGATGAACTTTAAGCTCTCGCATTTCGGCAACATCGAGGCGGGAACGGCTTTTATGCTTGCTTATTTTTATCTGATAGGATATAAAAAGCGCGCCGATTATTTAGGCGAGTTTTTCTACTATTTCGAGCGAGACGAAAAGGCCAAACAGCAGCTAGAGCATACCGATATTCCGCGATTTATCGTACAGCTGTGGGCAAAGAGTAAAAATTTGCCGACCGAGCGTTTGGGGGAGTTTTTGGAGTTTGAGCGAAAAGATAGCGGCTACGGCGAGCTAGCTAGGCTTTTATACGAGCCTGATTGCCAGGACATAGAGCGGGCTATAGAGCTAGCCTTGGACTTTCACATCGAGCAGTCGGCTAAAGAAAGCGGCTGGATGTGTACTAGCCTGGCTTTTTATCTTTTTCCGGTAGAGATTTTATATTTTTTAAAGCTACGCGAAGAAAGAGGCCTAACGACGCGCGTGCCTAGCGAACACATCTTGTGGCGCGAATACGAAAAGATAAAGCCGGCTCTAGGCGGCGCCGTCAAAACTCCGCAGCGAGACGAGGCTTTTATGCTAGCGTTTAACAAGGCCGTATCGCAGGGATTTTTTAAAGCGGAGAACTTGGATTTTTTATAGTCCGGCTTATAAATTTAGACGGCTAAATTTAAACCGCTAAAACAAATTCGCAAAGCAAAGGAAGATAAATGGACAAGACAAGCTTTTTGCGGGGTTTGACGGCGTTTTTACGCGAAAACTACCGCCGCGACGACGCTAAAATTTTAAAAGACCGCGTTAAATTTAAAAAAGACGGATTTGTTTACGGCGAGCTTTATTTTTCCTATACGGCAAATCAAAACGGATACTACGTAGGCTATAAAGCGTTTAATCAAGAAATTTACGAATTTTACGAGCGGCATAAACCGCCTTACTGGGAGGAGATACCCTCGTGGGACGCGCAAAAGCTAGCGATGTTTGGGGGTTCTGCGGAGTCGTCGCATTATTACGAACCGCCGCTTATTTGCCAAAACGCGCGAAACGGCGTCATCCCTTTGCCCCAAGACGAAAAAGAGGCGACGCGGACGTATGAGGATATATTTGGGCGTCTAAGCGCGGATTATTTTCCGGCTATTTTTGACGTAGCGCAGATGAGCGAGCGGGCTTTGCATTATCTAGCGATTATGCCGCATAATTTTAGATACAAGGCGCTAACGGCTCTATATATCGCGCAAAAGCACGGACTACCGCCTAGCAACGTTTATTTGCAAGAGATAGCGGCTTTTGACGAGCGCGTTAGAAGAAACAAAAACGGCTTATTTTTTCCTTCAAATTTAATCTTTGGCGATAACGAATTCGACCGAGATATAAAACGCGAAATTTACGGCTAAAATCGTGCCTATGTTAAATTTGATAAAATCGCAGCGGATAGAGGATGATTTCGTTTATGATTTATATATAGCAGCGCCGATTAGTAAGGTTAGAAATTTACATTTTATCCATAACAATATGCTAGGAGACGTTGCGGTAGTTAGCCCCGCGCTTTGCGAAATTTTTATAAAATACGCGCAAACGCAGCCCGTGCGCTTAAGGCTGCACTGCAAAGACGGGACGATAGAGGACTACTGCATGATAAACACCTTGCAAACATCGGAGGTTATAAACGAAGAGCGCAGCCAAAAGATATATTTGAGCGATGGCGGCGAATATTTTATCGGCGATATATGCCTAAATTCGCGCATCCCCGAAGATTTCGTCTTAGGGCGAGATACGCGGCATCAAACAAAGCTGTTTTATTTAGAGCGTTTTGCTGCGCTGATAAAGGATGCAAATTTAGACGAGCACGTCGTTTTTGAGAGCTTGCCCTCGGCTACTAATTAGCTTAGGCGCTAAAATTTAAGAACGAATAGTAAAATTTAAAAGCGAATTTAGCCCGAAAACGCGTAAATTTAACGTAAGCGCTACGCCAAGACAAAGGAAAAATATGAAAGAAAATTTAACCGATAAAACCGAGCTTTTAGAGCCTGCTAAAATCACGGAGCTTATTTTGAGCGAAAATTTAACCGCTCTAAAGGCTCTTCTTGCCAAAGGCTGGGACGTAAACAAAAAGCTGCCCGCGGAGGACGGCTTGCAAACGCCTTTGCAAATCGCGTTTTATAACGATAAAAAAGACGCGCTTTATTTTCTTTTGGACGAAGGCGCAAAGATAACTAACGAGCTTTTTATCGAAGCTTGCGAATACGGCGACGATCCGGCTTTGATTAAGCGGCTAATCGAGCTTGGTGCGGACGTAAACGCTGGCACTCATATCAGCTCGCTAAAAGCGGCCATATACGGCAAAAACGAAGAAATAGCCCTTTTGCTTATAGAAAACGGCTTTAGGCTCGTTCCCGACGGCACGACGCTTAGAGAAGCGGCTATGGAAGGGCTTGGCAAGCTGATAGAGCGGCTCGTCGAACTCGGTTTTGACGTGAACTACTGCGAACCGGATACCGTGTATCCGTATAACGCATCCGCGCTTCAAGCGGCCGCCTCGTATGCGGATCTTGCGTTAGTAAAGCGCCTTATAGAGCTTGGCGCAGACCTTAGCTACGAGGATAAATACGGCGAGCGCGCCTATCACTACGCGCTGCGAAACGAGCGCAAAGAGGTAGCCCTGTATATAAAATCCGTAGAGCCGTCCGCTTGGCACGACGATGAGGAGCGTCTAAAGAAGCTAAAATCCTACAAACTGCCAAAGGGACTTGTCTCTTTGCTACGCTCAAACGACAGACGCATTTTGCTGCCGGGGTGCGAATATACTGGCTTTATAGAGTTTGCCTCGCTTGGCGACGTAAGGGAGGTAAAGTGGAAAAATAAAAAATTTCTAGACCTTCTTATAGATGCGGATAGATACGGAGCGGACGGGTTTTTGGTATGGCATCCTAGCAGTAAAATGCTAGCTAGCGCAGACTACGAACACGGCGTTTTTACGCCCCTTTGCAGCTTTGAGGAGTTTATGGCGAACCCGTCTGCTGCGATAAATAAAATTTTTAAATAACAAAGGAGATAAAATGAACGACGTTTTTGAACGATTGGCGGCTTTAGCCCAGACTAAAAAACAGCAAACCGCCGTTGCTAAATTTATCGAAAAGGGATTTAAATTTACCCGCCAACCTGATGCGCGGAAGTTTACTTTCCTCGTATATGATTTTTTCGTAGCGGGCAATATGCCTGCTGTGCAGCTTTGTATAGATTATCTTGTAGCGCAGGG
>CAUQMN010000204.1:0-3511 GCA_963518765.1 uncultured Campylobacter sp. | reverse complement strand
TGGTACCGATGAGTAAAAATACGTCCGTGTCGGTCGCAAATTCGACCAAATCGGTCGTCATCGTTCCGTTTCCTAGCGTGCTGGCAAGACCTGCCACTGTAGGAGCGTGTCAAAGACGAGCGCAGTGATCGACGTTGTTGCTACCCTGAGCGCGGAAAAATTTCTGGAAAACGTAGTTGTCTTCGTTATTTGAACGCGCCGAGCTAAAGCCCATGATCGAGCTTGGACCGTATTTTGCGACGGTGGATTTAAATTTATCCGCGAGGAAATCATAAACCTCCTCAAAACTCACTTCTTCAAGCTCTCCGTGCTTGTCGTAGACGCCGTTTAGCTTTCTCATCATCGGTCGGCTTAAGCGTTTAGGAGAGTTTACGAACTCCCATCCGAACATTCCTTTTAAGCAAAGCTCGCCGTCGTTTACGTGGTGGTCTTTGCTAGGTTTGGCATCTACGATTCTACCGTTTCGCACGATAAGATCGATGCCGCAGCCCGTACCGCAATATGGACAGGTAGTTTTTACTATCTCTTCCATTTTTGCTCCTTTCTGGTATTACTGAAATTTATGAGATTATTATACAACGGCAAATATAAATTTAGTTTTAAAATTAGTATATTTTTTTAAGAATTATTTAAGTAATATGCAAATTTAGCATATTACTCTTTTGGCAAAATTTGTCTTTAAAATCGTATTTTGAAAGTAAAATCACATATTGGCTATTTCGGTAAAATTAGATAGTCTATCGGCGTGAGGATTTAGATGCCCGTCTTTAAACAATCTATCGATACCAAAAAATTTTTCTAAATATTTCTGTTTGGAAAAATTTAAATTTATATTTTTATCGCCATATTTTCTATTAGCGTAATACTCATTAACTATTTCATCGCCTTCGGGTCTTTTATTTCGCCCCCATATATAATAGCTTAATACTTCTAGCGGATAGTCGCCGCTTAAATTAATCGTTTCGCCGTCTTTCTTAGGCAAATCATTTGCTTTCGGTTCCATTGTCCTCTCCTTGCGAGTTAAAATTTATCTTGTTCTTTTGATTTTTTAAATTTTGGTATTGATTGAAAAGTATATCTATGTCGGGCTTATGATGATAGTTGTGATCTTTAAATATTGCATCTTTCGTTAATTTGGGAATTTTGCTATAAACCGGTATGAAAGAAAAAGTATATTCTCTGTCACAATCTATAGGCTCGTCCTTCCACAGCTGCTTTTTTAGCGCAAAACGCCCATGTATATCGCAAAAGGAATTTAGACTTATTCTGTTATCGATCTGGCTTTTAACAAAGGAATACAAAAGTGAATAGTAGCAGTCGTTAATAGGACGAATTATATCGAATTTTTTATTTTTAGTTTCAGGATATATCGGCAATTCAAAATTATCTTTATTCACAAACAAAAAACCCTCGAAAACCTTAAAAAGACCGTATGGATACGGCGCGCCTAGTCCGAACCCCGTATATATAAAATTCTCTATAAAATTTCCATCTTCGTCAATCAAATGCTCTTGCTCCCAGGGATAAAAGAGGCGCAGCTTTAAAACTTCGTCGTTTTCTACGATTTCTTCGGCGTTTTGTATAGGTTCGCCGTTTTTGCAAATTTTAGAGCCCAGATCCATTAGATAATTAAAATTTAGCCTTTTATCCAGCTTCCAAAATTCGCATCTATCATCAGGATATTTATCGCCGTTGCACCTTGAAAATCTTACTTTCTCATAGCCGTTTTTATCTAAGTGAATATCCGCCATCTTGCCGAAATCCCTTCGCGGATAATTATCTAAGTAGTGAAGCTTTTTTAGGTAATCTTTTAAATTTAACTCTACGATCTCTCTTTGCGTCAGGTTTTTATCGCTAAAATCAATCGCTTCTAAGATCGCTGAAATTTTATGTGCGGGCAGCAAGGCGATAAATATGCAAAGCCAGATTAGAAAAACTATTATATAAAAGTATTTTAGACGCAAATTTACTCCTATGCGGTATATTTATTTTAGCTCAATTAAGCTCAGGCGAATTCTTTCTTATCATCTTTGATAAAATATGATAGAAAGTTTTTGTATATTTTGCTGCTATTATATCTAAACTCTACTTGCTTTGCTTGCTAATTATAAAGCATAGCTTGCATCGTATCTCTAAACGCAAACGGCACATAGGATTAAATTTTGATAGGCCGCATATCAGACTAGCTAAGCGCGTAAATTTAAAAACAAAAATAGAGGTCTTTTGTCTTGTTTCTTTTAAGTTATTTTATAAATTTAACGCGGCGATTCTGGTCGTGCTGGCGATTGGTGCGGGGTATTTTGTGTATGCGAAAGAATTTAAACAAAAAGACTGCGGTAGCGGCAAGGCGTGCGGCTCTAAAGGCAAAAGATACGGCTAACGCGTATTTTTGCCCGCGAGCTTTTGCGGTTTTTTGCGTTTTATTTACTGCGTGTTTTAAATTTACATTTTCATGACGCGAATTTGGGCGACTCAAATTTGTAAATTTAATGCCAAATTTGAACGTAAAAAGATAAGGCGCAGTATTTTTTCTTTAGACGAGGCGGAAATGAGCCGAGCGAGGGCGCATACAAGTAGTATGTAACCGAGCTTCGGCGAAATTTCTAACGAAGTATAAAGGAAAAAGACAAGCCGCCAAGCAAATTTATTTAACTAGATCAGCTAGCACTTTCGCAGCATGCTCCTTTGCCTTCACGCTCTTATACACCTTCGCGATCTTGCCGTCTTTGCTGATCACAAAGGTCGAGCGCACTATGCCCAGATACTCTTTGCCGTAGTTTTTCTTCACCTGCCAGACGCCGTAGAGTTTGGCGACTTCGTGCGCGGGGTCGCTTAATAGGATGTGCTTTAGGCTCTGTTTTTGCGCAAAGGCGGCGTGGGATTTGACGCTATCGGGACTAATGCCCACGATCACGGTATCTTTAGCTATAAAATCGCCGTAAAGTGCGCTAAATTCGCACGCTTCGGTCGTGCAGCCCGGAGTGTTATCCTTTGGATAAAAGTACAGCACGACGTTTTTGCCGACGAAGTCTTTTAGACTTACGCTTACGCCGTCGCTGTTTTCTAGGCTAAACTGGGGCGCCGTATCGCCCGCTGTTAGCGTGATCTTTCGCTCCAAATCCTCTTTAGAAAATTCGCTCATTTTTTCTCCTTATTTTGTCTGATCTCTTCTAGGCTTAGGCCGCTTTTACCGATGCTATCCGTACCCAGAGTCTCGATCATCACTAGCACAGCGGCGGGGTCTTTGCCTAGCACGCGCGCTAGCGTATCCGTAACCTCGGCGATGATTTGCTTTTTTTGCTCTTTTGTGGGCTCCGGGGCGGCTAATTTGATATTTACGAAAGGCATTTTTTCTCCTTGGTTTAAATTTGGGCTAATTATATCAAATTTAGCCCTTTTAGCCTCGGTCTGGCAGGTTAAATTTAAAACGAATCGATAAATTTAACCCGCCGCCTGCGAAGTTTTGCCCGCTTTATCTCAAATTTACCCGCTGTTTTATACAATCTTTAAA
>CAUQMN010000203.1:0-3520 GCA_963518765.1 uncultured Campylobacter sp. | reverse complement strand
CCTCTTTTGAAACCGAGAGGTAAAATTTAAAGAAAATTATGCCAGAGTTTTTGATCATCTCCTCAAATTTAGGCACTTCGCGCAAAAACTCCTTATGCTCCTCCTGCGTGCAAAAGCCCATCACGGGCTCGACGCCAGCGCGGTTGTACCACGAGCGGTCAAAGATCACGATCTCGCCGGCACTCGGTAAATGCGCGACGTAACGCTGGAAATACCACTGCGAGCGCTCGACGTCGCTTGGCTTTTCAAGCGCCACGATGCGGCATCCGCGCGGATTTAGATGCTCGGTTAGGCGCTTTATCGAGCCGCCCTTACCCGCCGCGTCGCGCCCCTCGATGATGATGAGTACGCGCAGGCCCTGCTCTTTTACGTGATTTTGAAATTTTAAAAGCTCGATTTGCAGCTTTCTAAGCTCGCGCTCGTAGTCGAATTTCACGCTATCCGTGCCGTTTTTACTCACTCTAAACCTCCTTTAGGTATTTTTAAAATGTTACTATCAAATGATTAAATTTTAGCTAAAATACGCCTCTTAATTTAACATTTAACGCTGACTTTATGGGAGCTTGTGTAAAATGCGACAAAAATTTCAAGGAATATTATGATTTTTAGGATGATTTTTGCGGCGATTCTGACTTGCTGCGCTATGTTTGCCGAACCGCTTTCGGTCAAAGAAGCCTTCGGTCTCACCGCGCATGTCGACGAACAAAGTGTCGAGTTTAGATTCGCCCCCGCGCCAAATATCCACGTCTACAAAGACAGCCTAGCAGCGAGCCTGGGCGATAAAAATTTAAACTCGCATCTAAACTTCCCAAAAGGCGAAATTTACGACGAACGCGAGGTTTATACGGATAAATTTAGCCTTTTCGTACCGATAAATTTGCTAAAAGGGCTTAGCGGCGGCGAAAATTTCACTCTAAAGCTCGAATACCAAGGCTGCGCCAAAGACGGCATCTGCTACCAACCGCAAGTGCTCAAATTTAGCGTCAAAAAGGGGCTTGGCGGCTACTCCGTCGCGCAGATCATAGAGGCCGCCGAGCCTGATTTTGCAAGCTCGCAAGCCCCGCTCTCCGAGCAAGACTCCATCGCCGCAAGCCTTAGCAGCGCAAATTTCCTCCTCTCGCTCGCCACGTTTTTTGGCTACGGGTTGCTGCTATCGCTCACGCCTTGTATCTTTCCGATGATCCCGATCCTATCATCTATCATCGTCTCAAAACAAGCTAGCAGCGCGCATGACGGCAAAAACGGCGCCGTAAATTTAAACGCGGCAGACGAAAACTCGGTCAAATTTGATAGCGGTAACCCGCACGCCAAAAACGTCAAAAGCAAAAACTCGCGCGCTACTAGCGGCTTTTTTCTCTCTGTCGTCTACGTTTTTGCGATGGCGTGCGCCTACGCGGTAGCAGGCGTGGCGGCTAGCGTTTTTGGCTCGGGCGTACAAAGCGCGCTACAAACCCCGGCCGTACTGATCGGCTTTAGCCTCGTTTTCGTCGCGCTCGCGCTTTCGATGTTTGGACTTTACGAGCTTCAGATGCCCCTTGCCATGCAAAACGCGCTTAGCAAAAAAGCTCAAAGCAAGGGCGGTATAATCGGCGTTTTTGCGATGGGATTTTTATCCACGCTCATCGCTAGCCCATGCGTGGCAGCGCCTCTTGCGGGCGCGCTGCTTTACATAGCGCAGAGCGGAAACGCGCTTTTTGGCGGGCTTGCGCTATTTACGATGGGGGTTGGCATGGGCGTGCCACTACTGCTCATTGGAGCAAGCTCGGGTAAAATTTTGCCGCGACCGGGCGCTTGGATGGACAAAATCAAAACGCTTTTTGGCTTTATCATGCTGATAATGGCGGTTTGGCTTAGCGCGCGCGTACTGGGAACTACCGCGGAGCTACTGCTTTACGGCGTTATCGGCGTGTTTACTAGCGTATTTTTCGGAGCTTTTGATGCGACAAGTAGCGAGCAAAGCGGCGGTAAAAAACTACTAAAAGGCACGGCGCTACTAGCCTTTATCTACTCCGTCTTGCTGATCGTGGGCTCGTTTTCGGGCGCTCAATCGGCGCTAAATCCGCTTGAAGGTTTTAAAAATGCAGGCGGCGCAGGCGTAAATTTGAGCAAAAACGAACCGAATTTTATCGCCGTCTCAAATTTGACCGAGCTAGAAAATGCGGTAAAAAGCTCGTCTAGGCCCGTGCTAATCGACTTTTATGCGACTTGGTGCGCTAGCTGCAACGAGCTTGACGAGATTACTTTTAAAGACGAAGCCGTGCTAAAAAAACTAGAAAATTTCACTCTTTTGCGAGTGGATGTGACGAAAAATAGTAGTGACGACGCACAGATAATGAAAAAATTCGGACTCATCGGACCGCCTGCGATCCTATTTTTCAGCGCAGGTAGCGATGCGCAAAACGAGTTAAAAAACGCGCGACTCATCGGTTTTTACCCGCCCGAAAAGTTTTTAGCGCATCTTGAAAATTTCGGGCTGTGAAATTTACGAAAACGCGGTGCTTGTAGGAAAATTTAGAAGTAAATTTGGCCTAGTTTTTGTTCTGTAGTCAAATTTGGCGTTTAAATTTTGCAAATTTAAATCCGGTCAAATTTATACGGCGATTTTATCGTATTAAATTCGGAAGCATCTTTAACGCGGTTAAATTTGCTTCCGAATTTTGACCGCAAGAATTTCCGCCTTTACTCGCGAATATTTTTGCGGTGCTGCCAGCGACGATTACAAGCTCATTTTACCGCGCTTTGATGATTTTTTACGATTTTATCCTCAAAATTTGAGATAATTAAAGCTGATTTAAATTTCGCTCGCTATAATTTCGCCTATCGTTACCCTGTAGTTTAGTGGTAGAACTGCTGACTCTGGATCAGCTAACAGAGGTTCGAATCCTTTCAGGGTAACCACTTAACCCCTTTTAAATCCCCAAAATACAGCACTTTTATAAGATTTGTTGTACACTTTGTTATACACTTATTGATTTTGTTAGATTTTACACCGCCAACGCTCTATTTCTCCAACCGTTGGCGTAAATCCTAAATTTCGGATTTTTTTCAATCAGGCCGTTGTAGTATTGAAGCTCCGCTCGGTCGAATTCTTTATCAAATCTCGCCTCGTCAAATCGGTTTATCGCCGCTAGCGTCTGATCGCCTACGATGCCGTCGTTTACGACGCCCACCAACTGCTGTGTGACTCTTACGGCAGGTCTCACATCTACATTCACGCCAAAAATAAACATCTCGTTCGCTTTGAGTTGGCTCGCGACTTCGTCAAGCCTCATCCTATCCCAGTATGCCTCTTTATAAAACCTACGCACCTGCGCGCGCAAATTCTCGCTAGCGTATAGCGCACGCGATATTTTTTCGATGTCGCCGCCGTATGCGACCGCGCCTAATATCTCATCCCAGCCTTTCCAGCCAGGATGAGCGTTTTGGTAGATACCCATAAACGTCCAGCCGTCCTCGGTCGGATTTTTATCTAGCGCATCGCCCGGTTTAGAAAACTCCAGTCTCATCAAAATTTGAAATG
>CAUQMN010000202.1:0-3521 GCA_963518765.1 uncultured Campylobacter sp. | reverse complement strand
GCACCTATGATTTGGATATTGCTTTTTGGTGCCACGCCTCCAAAAAGTCTATTATCTATGCAGCTTAAAAATGCCTTTTTATCGTCTGATTCGCCTAAAATTTTCTTTACCTCGGCAAATCTAGTTTCTGCCGACTGTACCTGTTCGGCATTATTTACAAAGATTGTTTGAGACTTTCTGTATTGCAGATCATCCCTGATAGTTCGCTTTACTCTTACGTCGCTCACGATAGCTTTTCTGTCGCTCTCATCGTATCTTGGCGCATTGTCGTTTAGCATATCTCCGTTAGGATTTGTCATCTTTGCGTCCCATAAAAACAAAATTTCGCTATGTTTTGCTATCTCACTCATTATTTTCTCCTAATTGTTGATTATCTTTTTTAAATTTAACGAAGTCGTTCATACCTCGTATAAATGCAAATGAAATTTCATAGCGAGAAACGCTTTTGCTTTTTTCATTGCAAAAATGCGTAGTTATCAGCTGCGACAGATCGCTATTTGTTGCGCTGCCTAGCTTTAGTTTTCTTTCAAATTCATTTGCTTTATTAAAAATTTTCTTTAAATTCGGCGCTATTATTTTTTGATTTGAAAGCCACTTTTCAAATGTCTTATTTTCTTTAGAAACTTCTGATGTAAAAGAACTATTTATAATACTCTTTGAATAAGCGCCTATCAAATAAGCACCTTTGATTAGATCATCTTTAAAATAATCGGACTGTTTTTCTAATAGCTCCTCAAAATAATCAGAAAAAAGCTTCATAATCACATCCTTATCGCGTTTATCTCTTGTAAAAATCCTAAAATTTTATTTTCATTTTCGACGATATTTTCAGGAAAGGCTATCCAGTTTTTGACGCCGTCTTTTATTTTTTTCTTATTTTGGGCATCAAATTCCCTAAAATGTTCAAATCGTTTCAAAAGCTCGATATATTTTATCTTTGCGTAGCCAAGCAACAACTTTGCTAGAAAAATTTTCTCCTGTATGATTTTATTGTCAAGTCCTTTGACTTTTGTGGCGGCAGCATATTTTTCAAGAACGCTAAAATAGTCTTTGAGATAGGTAAATTTGATATCATCATCTGTATCTTGAATTTGCTTTGAAGAGTCTGTAATATGACGCTCTTGCATTAGTTTTACGACCTTTGCTATCCTGCTTGGCAAAACGTCTTCAAGCGTAGAAAATATCTTAACGGATAAATTTGTCTGATCAACCTCGGCAAATAAAATATCAAGAGTAAAGCTATTTATTTGGTCGTAATTTTCGATTTGCTTTCGCAATCTTCTCATAAAGCTCTCTTCTCTTTCGGATTCTTCTTGCATATTTTTTGCATTTTTAAGAAAGCTTATTAATCCTTTGAAAATTTCAGCATCGAAATTTGCCATAGAAGGGATGATTATGTATTCTAGGCCTTTGTAGTAAAATTTTAAGTTATTTATCGCAAACATCCAACCCTTTTTTATCGTCTTTGCGCTTTCTAGCGACATGGGCAGTTTGTTTATCTGCTGTATGCCGTAGCTATCATCATAATTATCCATGGTGAAAAATTTAATATCAGGATTATATCCGCAGGCTATTTTCTCTTTCGTGACGACATCTGCTAGCTCTTTTAGTAACGGCTCGTTTTTATTATTTTTAATATGAGGGCGAACAAATTCATCAAGATAGTTTTGCAAAATTTCAGGCATAAGCTCATAAAAACTCTTGCCGTTTACAAGTAAAACCAAAAAATAATCATCCTGCTTAAAATTCTTTAGCTCAAGCTCGTCATTTTCATAGTTTTTAATGTACTCAAATACCAAGGCGGCAACACGCTTATTGTCGTCATTTGCGTAGATCATAGCCGAATTTTGCAGCGTATGGGAGATAGCTTTAAATTTTTTATATAGGTCTTTTTCGCCTTGATACTCAAAATTTGGATATAGATAGTATGAATTGCTCGTGCCGCCTATCTTTTTCGTAAAAAACGTTTTTATATTATCTAAAGAATATGGAGATATTTCAGGAGGGCCAATAAGCTTTCCATTTTCAATTTTAAAATCAACAACTAAGGTTTTATGATCGCTGTCCTTAAAATTAGAGCTTTTAATCATAGCCATAATACTATCGTCGCTCAGCAGGCTACCGACATTATATAGTTTATGAACTAATCCCATATTTTATCTTTACCTTAAATATTATATTTAATTTTATAACTATTTTACTTAAGCATTTCTAAAATTATTTTATTAATAAATACTTAGCTAAATTTGTTTTAGATCTAAATCAAATATCTTAATATTAGAACCAAAAAATATAAACAAAATGCACAATATATATTTCGTTTTACTTTCGTCTTCGTTGTAAAGCAAAGCACTATTTATGAAAGATTTCCCTTTGGGATTTGAAATTATTTATTTAAAAGTTACGGCCTTATTCTTTAATTCCATCCTTTAAGGCCGTATTTACAGCGGTAAATCATGATAATAATTGTCATATAATATAAAAGCTAAATTTTAAGTTCTACGTAGCGTATTCCCCTAAAATACGCTCTATAAACACAATAAAAAACTAAAAAATGACAATTTAATATCCTATATTTTCCAAGAATTATCATTTCAAAAGGCAAGATTTTTATAAGCCAAATTTACCTATACTTTCATCAAATTTAAAGCAAGGAACGAAATGAAATTTATCCTAAAACGCGACGGCACGAAGCAAGAATACCTCCCGTATAAAATCCAAGACGCGATCAAAAAAGCCTTTGAAAGCGAGTCTAAAGAGTACGACGACAACGTCTTTTTAGACGTGATGGGGCACGTGTTTGACAGCGAAGTTTTGAGCGTCGAGGACGTGCAAGACTACATCGAAAAGGCGCTTTTTAACGCGGGACACTTCGACGTGATGAAGAGCTTTATGCTCTACCGCCACACGCACAAGCTTCAGCGCGAGCAAATTTTAGGACTAAACGAAGACACCACCTACATCAACTCCACCCAAACCATCAGCGAGTACATCAACGGTACCGACTGGCGAATTTTAGCGAACTCAAACACCAGCTACTCAAACGCAGGCCTCATCAACAACACCGCAGGCAAGGTTATCGCCAACTACTGGCTAGATAAGGTGTATAGCAAAGAAGAGGGCCTCGCGCACCGAAACGGCGACTATCATATCCACGATCTTGACTGCCTCACGGGCTACTGCGCGGGCTGGAGTCTAAGAGCGCTTTTAAACGAGGGCTTTAACGGCGTGCGCGGCAGGGTTGAGAGTAAGGCGCCAAAGCACTTCCGCGAAGCGCTTTATCAGATGGCCAATTTCCTAGGAATTTTACAAAGCTAGTGGGCGGGCGCGCAGGCTTTTAGCAGCTTTGACACGTATCTGGCGCCTTACGTTTTTCGCGACAAGTTAAGCGACAAAGAGATCAAAAAGGCGATAACGAGCTTTATCTTTAACCTAAACGTGCCGGCTCGCTGGGGACAAAGTCCGTTTACTAACGTAACGATCGACATCACGTGTCCTACCGACCTGCGCGATCAGATACC
>CAUQMN010000201.1:0-3542 GCA_963518765.1 uncultured Campylobacter sp. | reverse complement strand
TAAACCTACCGGCTAAGGTGTGCGAGTGCATAGTGTGGTTATCGGCGGTATTGTAGCCGCCTTTGTAGCCGTAAAAATAGTCCTTATCTAGCAAAAGATCCCTTGCGTCTTTTGTTTCAAACATCACGGAGCCGCCTAGAGACCCGGAGCCCGTACGAACGGAGTCTGCGCCTTTTGATATGGTGGCTTGTTTTAGCGTTTCAAACTCTACGCCGTTGCGGGTGTTGTTAAAGTTTCCGTATCCTTCAAATAGCTCCTTAAAGCCTTGCGAGCTTAGCGTTTGAGCCTGATGTAGGCCGTCTACCGTGATAGCTACGCGGTTTTCTTCCACGCCTCTTATTGCGTAGCCGCTCTGGCCGAAACGCCCGGCCTCCACCGTCGTTACGCCCGTTTCGTATCGCACTAGGTCTTTGTTATCAGAGACCTGCGTTTTGGTTAGTTCTTTGGAGCTTTTTACGTTTTGGCCGACCTTTTTTTGCAGCGGATCGCTTTGCGCCTCCGCTTCGCCGCTAACCGTTACTTCTTTTAGCTCGACCTCGGCTTCTTTTGCATTTAAATTCGACAAAAGAAGCAAAGCGGCAATAGAGAATTTAAGACGGTTCATTTTCTATCCTTATTAACGATAATTTTGATATTCATTTGCTATAAAATACGAAATGATAATAAATATTCGTTTATAGTTTGATTAAAAAATGGAATTTAGTTTAAAAATCACAAGTTAATTTTTAATATTAAGAAATAAGAAAATCGTTACTAGCAAAATCGCTGCAATTAAGATAGCGTTTTGCTCAAGTAAATTTAGTAAATTTAAGACAAAATCCGCGTCCGTCAAAATGCATACGCAAAGCACAGTGAGCGCTATAAAACCGCCTATTTGGGCAAAACTAATATCGCCTGACTTGAATGAAGGAAAAGCGTATAAAAGTAAACCTATAAAAAATAGCGCGATCAAAACGGCGGATAAAATTTTGCTCACTTTTTAAATAAATCTTTATTGTTAGGGTTTGACATTAGCGCCGACATTGATTTTTCGAGCTGGCTTTTTTGAGTTTTATATACGGAAAAATTTACTAAAATCGGGCTATTTTCTACTAAAATTTGAACGATAGCCCCAAGCGGAAAGCTAACGACGCTGGCGAAATTTTCCTTACCGAAGCCGGCCTCGAAGCTCAGCTCCTCCGGCGTAAGTTTGGCGCTGCTAAAAGTATAGCCCGCAAGCGTAAAGACGATAACTGGAGCCGTAAAAGTGCTGCTAATATACTCAGGCAGCTCGGGGTTAAATTTAACCAGATCAAGGTTAGCCATCGCCGAAAAGGAGCGATCGTTTTTTAGCAGATACTCCACGCACTCAAAAACGTGCTCCTTCATCATCGCCGCAAATCTCTCGTCGTCTAAAATCTCATCAAGCATTTTGCCCCCTTTTGTACCTTTTCTCAAATTTGTCGCCCGTAGTAGCCGTGCCGAATTTGACCTTAAATTAACGCAAAATTTAGCCTCAAATTTAGTCAAATTTGCGCTCGCTACGCTTCTTGGCAAAACTCCTCCACTAGCTTTCTAACCTCGTTTATGCCGATTTGCCAAAACGCCGCGTCCTCGATATCAAAACCGAACATCCCGACCAGCTCTTTTGGAGAGCGCGAACCGCCAGCGCTTAAAAACTCGGTATAAATTTGCACGAAATTTTCGCATTTGCCGCTTTTATAAAGCCCGAAAATCGCCAGCACCAAAAGCTGTGCGTAGGAGTAGGCGTAGCAGTAAAACGGCGTATGGATAAAGTGCGGGATGTAGCTCCACCAAATTTTGTAGTAGTCGTTTAGCGTGACGCTTCGTCCGAACATCTTTGCGCTCTCTTCGAGCCAAATCTTATTTAGCTCCTCGACGCTGATCTCGACCTCGTACGCGTGAACTCGGCGCTCAAAGGTCGTGAAATTTATCTGGCGATAAAGCGTGGCGAAGATATCCTCGATCTTGCCCGCGAGTAGGGCGGTTTTTTCTTTGCCTTTTAGCGTGTTTTTGACGTGATCGAAAACCAGCATCTCGCAAAACACCGATGCCGTCTCCGCTGTAGTTAGCGGCGTGTCGGCGTTTAAAAATCCTACGCTTTCATAGGCTAGATTTTGATGAGCGGCGTGGCCCAGCTCGTGCGCTAGGGTAAAAAGATCCCGCCTCTCGTCAGTGTGGTTTAAAAGCACGTAAGGATGGGCCTTTGCGACGCCTGATTGCGAGAAGGCGCCGCCTCGTTTATTTTCAGCCGGATAGACGTCGATCCAGCCCTCTTTAAACGCGCGAGCGGCTATCTCGCCGAATTTGGGGCTAAATTTGGCAAAAGTTTCAAGTACGATTTTTTTGCACTCTTCAAATTTATAAACGCTTTTGCTCTGCTCAAGCGGCGCGTATCTATCGTAGTCATAAAGCTTTTTAAAGCCTAAAATTTTGCGCTTTTTCTCGTAAAATTTAATCGGTAGATCAAAGCTCGTCTCGGCGGTCTTTATGAGCGCGTCTACGCTGGCTTTGGTCGTTTGGTTTGAGAAATGCCGCGGACTTTCGGGTAGGTCGAATTTCCGCAGCTCGCAGCTGGTTTTTAGGCTGGTTTTTATCATATTATAGATGTAGCTAAGCAGATGCTGCTGCGGCGCTAGACCGCCCGAGAGGCTCTTTGCGGCCGCTTTTCGTTCGGCGCGGTTGGGGCTGTGAAGCTTGGATAAAATCTCCTCTTCGCCTAACATTTTGCCTTTAAATTTAAACTTAAGCGCGCTTAGCGTCTCGTCAAAAAGCCGCGAAAAGCCTTCCGCGCCCGTGTTTGCAGTGCGGAGTAAAATTTGCTCCTCTTTTAGGCTTAGCTGGTGAGCTTTTTCTTTTGCGATATTGGCCAGATAGTAGCCAAGTCTCGCGCTTTTAGCGATGATTTTGTTTTGCCTGGCTTCGTCAAATTCGTTAAATTTAAGCTCGAAAAAGAGCAGATGATTTTGCGCTTTTGAGCTAAGCTCGTCAAATTTGGCGTAAAACGCGCCCTTTGAGGTGTCTTTTGAAAAGACCAGGCTCACATAAATTTGCACGCGAGCGATGTTTTCTAGCAAATTTTCATACTCGTTAAGCGCGGCGAGAAACTCCTCGTCGTTTAAATTTAAAAATTTATCCGAGTATTTGGCTTCAAATTTTTCGCACTCGTTTTGTAGCGAAAGAGCCGAAGTCTCCAGCTCTTTTTCGTTTTTAAAAAGCGGGGTCAAGTCCCAAACGTTCATTTTTGCGACCTTAAATTTACTCTGACGTTTCAGACGCTACGGCTGTGAAAAGTACATCAGAGGCGCTATTTACGGCTGTTTCTACCGAGTCTTGGATCACGCCGATGATAAATCCTACGCCTACGACTTGCATCGCGATGTCGTTACCGATGCCAAATAGCGCGCAAGCAAGCGGCACTAGCAGTAGCGAACCGCCAGCGACGCCGGAAGCCCCGCACGCGCCAAGAGCCGAGATAAAGCAAAGCAGTAGCGCGTCGCCAAAATCAACGGTGATAGACGGGATCGAGTTTACCGCCGCAA
>CAUQMN010000200.1:0-3548 GCA_963518765.1 uncultured Campylobacter sp. | reverse complement strand
TGCTCATCTCGTGCACTTCAGCCACGCTAAGGCCGTCGCGAAACGCCTGCGCGACGCATAAAATGCGGCTTTCATTCGCGTTTCTAAGGCCGTAAATTAGCGCATTTTTCTCCAAATTTACGAAGTTAAATCCGTAATAGTCCTTTTCCATAGAGCAAAGCGCCTTTTGGATACTTTCCTTAAACGTCCTGCCGATCGCCATCACCTCGCCCACGCTCTTCATCGCGGTGCCTAGATACGGGTTTGCGCCTGGGAATTTCTCAAACGTAAAGCGCGGGATCTTAGTCACGATGTAGTCGATGACGGGCTCAAAGCTAGCGGGCGTGCCGGTGATGTCGTTTTTGATTTCATCCAGGCTGAAGCCCACCGCTAGCAGCGTAGCGACCTTGGCGATCGGGTAGCCCGTGGCCTTTGAAGCAAGTGCGGAGCTGCGGCTCACGCGCGGGTTCATCTCGATCACGATCATGCGGCCGGTTTTTGGATTTATGGCAAACTGCACGTTGCTACCGCCCGTATCCACGCCGATCTCGCGTAAAATTTTAAAACTCGCGTCGCGCATCGCCTGATACTCTTTATCAGTTAGCGTAAGAGCGGGCGCAACCGTGATAGAGTCGCCCGTATGCACGCCCATAGGATCAAAATTCTCGATCGAGCAGACGATGATACAGTTGTCGTTGCGGTCGCGGATGACCTCCATCTCGTACTCTTTCCAGCCTAGCAAGCTCTCCTCGACCAAAATTTCTCGTATCGGGCTGGCGTCTAGGCCGGTTTGGGCTAGTTCTTTAAATTCGTCGATATTATACGCCACGCCGCTGCCTGCGCCGCCTAGGGTATAGCTAGCGCGGATGATGAGCGGAAAGCCGATGTTTGCGGCTGCGGCTAGCGCCTCGTCCATGTCGTAGGCGTACTGGCTTTGCGGCAAGTCCATGCCGATCTTTTGCATCGCCTTTTTAAACTCCTGCCTATCCTCACCCTTTTTGATCGCTTGCGGGTTGGCGCCTAGAAATTTGACGCCGCCTAGCATGTCCGCCTCGTATAGCTGCATAGCGACGTTTAGCGCGACCTGACCGCCCATCGTAGGCAGTATGGCATCAACTTTTTCTTTATCTATGATGCGCTTGATGCTTTCTTTGGTTATCGGCTCGACGTAGGTAGCGTCGGCAAAATCGGGATCGGTCATGATGGTGGCGGGGTTTGAGTTAATGAGCACTACGCAGTAGCCAAGCTGCTTTAGCGTCTTTGCGGCTTGCGTGCCGCTGTAGTCGAATTCGCACGCTTGCCCGATGACGATAGGGCCGCTGCCGATGAGTAAAACGGTGTTGATGTCGGTTCTTTTTGGCATTATTTTTCCTTTGTTACGACGTATAGATATGAGGGGATGGTTATGCTTACGTATGGCTTTACGGCCGCGCTTTTATATAGGCTCTCTTGGATCACGCCCGTGACCTTGCCCACTGAAATCCCGCTGAAAAATATCCCGTCAAGCCCGCTCGTGACGACCTCGTCGCCCTCCTTTGGGCTGAGCCACTGGGGGATAAATTTCACCGTTATTCCGTCTTTGCTCCCGTGCGCTATGCCCGGGATTTTTTCCTCGCCGATCGATACGGCAAATATGCTTTTTGGATCGTTTTGCAGCAAGGCCATAGGGTTGCCGTCCTTGCTCACGACGATACCCGCGCTCTTGCCTTGGTAAATCAGCCCGTAAATTTTAGACTCGTCGTAGCCGCTAAATTTATCCAGCCAGACCTTATCGTAGTCGCTGATATTTACGTAGCTTAGCGCTCGCACGAGCTGCACTCTAGGCTCGTAGGCGGTCGAGTTTTTATCGACTAAAATTTCGTTTAGCTCCTTTGCGAAGCTTGAAAGCAAAGCCGCCGATTTTTCCAGTTCGGCGTTTTGAGCGCGAAGTTGCTTTATCTCCTCGCGCTGCCTAAAATGCTCGTTTACGCCGTCTTTTACAAATTTGACCGCGTCGTCGTAGGCGGCGACTATGCGGTTGTTTAAATTTACGACGTATCCCGAGATGAGCGCGCCCCTATCAAGCGAAAAAAATACCAGCGCGCCTATAAGAGCGACGAATAAAATTTTACTCTTCATTTACGAGTTGTTGTAAAAATTTAATCTCCTCAAGAGCCTTGCCGGTACCTCTAGCCACGGCTAGCAACGGATCGTCCGCAACGAAAACGGGAAGTTTAACGATATCGCTTAGATATTTATCAAGGCCGCGGATCAGCGCTCCGCCTCCGGTTAGCACGATGCCGTTTTCTACGATATCTCCGGCAAGATCTGGCGGCATCATCTCAAGCACGGTTTTTAGGGCGTCTGCGATCTCTTTTAGGGGTTCGCGCATAGCCTCGCGTACATCCTCGCTCGTTAGCTCCACGCGGCTTAGTAGGCCGCTGATTTGGTCGCGACCTTTTACTACGATGCTAAGCTCCTCAGGTAGCTGAATAGCCGAGCCTACGGAAATTTTGATATCCTCGCCCGCTCGCTCGCCGATTAGGAGGTTGTATTTTTCTTTTATGTAGTTTACGATGCTCATATCGATTTTATCGCCAGCGGTGCGGATAGACTTGCTTATAACCAGGCCGCCTAGAGAGACTACACCGATCTCCGTCGTACCGCCGCCGATATCGACGACTAGGTTTCCTTGCGGTTCGCGCACCGGCAAATTTGCCCCGATAGCAGCAGCCATAGGCTCCTCGATCAAAAACACCTCTCTAGCCCCGGCGCTTAGCGCGCTCTCGCGCACGGCTTTTCGTTCGACTTGAGTTAGGCCGTAAGGCACGGAGATGATGATACGAGGGCGCAGGAAGCTCTTTCTGCGGTGAGTTTTTTCGATGAAATAGCGGATCATCTTTTCCGTCATATCAAAATCCGCGATAACGCCGTCTCTCATCGGACGAATCGCCTCGATATCGCCGGGAGTTTTACCAACCATCTCTTTTGCTTCGTGGCCGACGGCTAATATTTTTTGCTTGCCGTATTTTTCGCGCTGTACCGCGACGACGCTGGGCTCGTTTATGATGATGCCTTTATCTTTTACCAAAACTAACGTATTTGCCGTGCCTAGGTCGATACCCATATCGCTTGAAAAAAATCCTATTATCTGGTCTAAAATCATCTGTATCCTTATGCGCTTATTTTATTGTTTTTTACGAAAATCGGCTTTTCTTTGCCGTTTACGACCTCTTTTGTTATCACCACGTCGTAGCCCGCAAGCTCCGGTAGCTCATACATTATGTCGGTCATCACCTCTTCCATTATGCTTCGCAGTCCCCTGGCTCCCGTTTTTCGCTCGATGGCTAGCCTTGCGACCTCTTTTAGAGCCTCGTCGTCAAATTTTAAATTCGCCCTATCTATCGCGAAAAGCTTTTGGTATTGCTTTAGTATCGCGTTTTTAGGCTCGGTTAAAATTCGCACCATATCGTCTTCGGTAATTTTATTTAGCGTAGCAACCACGTGAAGCCTGCCGATTAGCTCCGGGATTAGTCCAAAATGCACCAAATCGTCGCTCTCAAGCGCGTCTAACAAATTTTCCTTATCGT
>CAUQMN010000199.1:0-3554 GCA_963518765.1 uncultured Campylobacter sp. | reverse complement strand
CACCTTTTTGCCAAAGTCGATGCTGATGCTTTTTGGATTTTTTAGCGCGGGATGGGCGAAATTTGCCAGCTTTAAATTTGACCCTCCGCACGGCAGCACGAACTCAAAATCAGCGCTTTTAGCCGTAAAAACCCGCGCGCAGTAGGCGTCAAATACGTCAAACGCGCCGTTTATAAATTTCAGAAACAGGAGGCCCTTGTGCATCGCGGAGCTAAAAATTTTGCAGTGCTCATAGACGATCTGCTCTTTTTTATCCAGCAGTTCGCTTTGCTCTTTTTTGAGTTTTTGGATATTTTCGGGCGCGACGTAGAAGTAGCCGCCCGAGCTTCTAGCCACGACCGTGCCCTTTAGCACGTGGTTAAACCCGCCTCGCACGAGCAGCGCCTCGACCGAGCTGATGTAGTGCACCTGCGTATCGACGAGGTAGGGTGCGATAGATTTTGAGTAGATGAGGCGGCGCAGATCGGCATCTATTTGCGCTCTTTTGGCGCTAAACGCGTCTCTGATACCGCCCAGGCGCTCGTCTACTTCGTCTTTTAGCTCGCCGTTTTTGTCAAATGAATTTGCGAGCTTTAGCATCGGCTGCGGAATCTCGATTTTAGCGAGCCACTCGCCTAGTTTGCCCTCAAATTTGAGCGTTTTTAGGTAGGTAAAATAGCCAATTATCTTAGCAAACTCAAAAATCTCGCTCACGTGCAGCGTGGCTTGCTTGCTAAGGCGCATGAGCGCGTCGTCTAGGTTTTGAGCCGGTGTGGGCGGGTCAAACTGCTTTTGCGAGAGTTCTAAAATTTTCTCGTAGTGCAGCCTACTGTCGCCCGCCATAAAAAGCGGCTTAGGGCGCGCTAAAAAGGAGTTAAACCTCTCCATATAGCCTTGCAGGTCTAAAATTTTTATAAGCCGCTCAAAGCCTTCCGCGTTTGTAAATTCTTTTTGCTCGCGGTGCGCCGAAGCGTCCGAAACATCGCCGTTTCTTTGCTCGCGCGAGACGCTGTTTTCCAGCCCGCCAGCTTCCCAAGCGCCGCTTTTAGTCAAATTTTGATTATCTTTAAAATTACGCAATTATTCGCCTTTAAATTCGCAGCCATCAAGCGCGATCTTGACGCTGTTTAGTTCCATTGCCGCGCGTTGTGCGACGAAGGAGGACGTGCCGAACTCGTAGTTAAATTTAGTGTTATTTACGTCGAAATTTCCGCATTTTAGGTTTTTGCCTTGGTTAAAAAGCGCGACTAGTTCTAGCCTTTTGCTTTGCTCGCTTTCTAGGGCGCTCTCGTAAAAATACAGCGCCGCCACGACAAAAATAACCGAAAAAGTGATGATAAATTTCGCCTTTTTGCTTAGCTTCTCGTCGCTCACGCTAAATATCGCGATCGCGGCAAGCACGCCTAAAAGTACGATTATGACCCTCATGCGTCGCCTCTTAGCTGATAGGTGATGTCGCCCGCGCCAAATCCTATAACCAGCCCGTCATCAAGCAGGTTTTTTACGCCAAACTCGTCCGTAAAGACGATCCCCTCGCCCTCGCGCGCGACTTTTTGCGTCATCACTGGGTTGTAGCGCTTAAACTCCTCTTTTAAATTTATATCTATGGACGCCTCGCCCGCGGCATAAACGGGCAGGATAACTAGCTCGTCTATGCCCTCAAAGCACTCCTTAAAGGCCTGCAAATTTGCGCTTAGTCGCGTAAATCTGTGCGGCTGAAAGATCGCCGTGATCTTGGTGATACCTAGTAGTTTGGCGTATTCAAAGACCGATTGCAAAGTAGCCTTGATCTCGGTCGGATGGTGCGCGTAGTCGTCGATGAGTACGAATTTCCTGCTCGCGGTTAGGATATCGAAGCGCTTTTTGATACCTTTAAAATTTAGCAAATTTTGCCTAATTTGCGCTAGAGAGGTTTCATTTAACGCCGCAAGTATGGCTAGCGACGCGTCCACGGCGATATGCTCGCCCATGCCAAGCACTTCAAATTTGCCTAAATTTTTTAGATTAAACGCGGTATAAGGCACGAAATCGCGCACGATCATACTAAGCTCGGTGATATCCACGCTTGGATAAAGGCGCACGGCATCGAGCTTTAGCGTACCTAAAAACTCGTCCTCGGCGTTTATCACGCGCACCTTGGCTCGCTCCAAAAAGCCTCGATACGCCGCGTGAAATTTCTCCAAATCATAGCCGTAATGCTCCATATGCTCGGGCTCGGCGTTGGTCACGACGGCTAGATACGGGTTTGAGTTAAGAAAGCTGCTATCGCTCTCGTCGGCTTCAAAAATGACGTTGTCGCAGGGCTCGTATTTCATATTTGAGCCAAACTGCTTACTGATCGCGCCGATGATGACCGAGCCCTCCACGAGGCTAGAGAGCATCGCCGAGGTCGTGCTTTTGCCGTGCGCGCCCGCTACCGAAAACACGCGCTTGCCCTCAAGCACCATCGGCAGAGCCTCTTTGCGCGATAGGCACTTTAGCCCTTTGCTTCGCGCTTCGACGAGCTCGACGTTGTCGGGTTTTATGGCGGCCGAGTAGATGACGAAGTCCTGATCCTTGATCGCGGCCTTGCTGTGCGGCGTGATGACGTCGATGCCCTGCGCGGCTAGCTCGCGCGTGGTCGGGCTTTCTTTGATGTCGCTACCGCTGATGATGAAGCCTTTTTCGTGCAAAAATCGCGCGATCGCCGAGATGCCTATGCCGCCGATACCGATGAAATGGACCTTTTTACGCTCCTTTGCGCGCGCTCTTTCATCCACGCTATCCGCTTGTTCGTTTAAATTTGACTGCGCTAAATTTTCGCGACCCGAATTTGACGCCCCGCCCGCTTCTACCGTACGGAGAAGCCCGCTTGCTTGGTTAAAATTTCCTTGTTTTAAATTTTCCACTCGTTTTCCTTGTCGGTTCCTAAAATACCAAATCCCGCGCCCCAAGTCTACGGCTTTAGGCTTATTTTACTCGCAAACGGCATATCTTTTAGCGCCTTGCCGCTTGCCGTTACGCTTAAAGTTTGCGTGATTTTTCTTTAAATTTATTAGCCCGATTTTAGCGAAAATGAAATATCAAGACGCTGAAAAGGCGAAATTTACGCTAGTTAGCCGTTTAAAATCGGCAAGACACTAACCGCCAGAATTCGGCGCAAAGGGTTTGCGTTAAATTTAGCTCTAAATTTAGCCGTTTTCTAGTAAGCCTGGCTCGCCAAAATCAGAAAAAGCGCTTAGCTAAAACAAGCTCTTTTAGGCATTTGACCTCGTCAGCTCAAAGCTAAGATCGATTAGATCCTCCACCTGCCCCGGCGCAATTTTGGAGCTTAAATTTACGCTGATCCAGTGCTTTTTATTCATATGATATGCGGGCAAAATTTGCTCCCCGTCGCGCAAAATCGCCGCGAGATCGGGCTTACATTTTAGATTTAGTATTTCTAGCTCCTGCGCGCTTTTAAGCCCCAGTTTGCCGCCGTCCACGCGCATAAAAACGGCAAACCATTTTTGATTTTTCGCGTGGCGAAACACGGCAAATTCCGGGTGTTTGTCAAATATCCGCTCGCCCTGAGCGCCGAATTTCTCCTCGATGCA
>CAUQMN010000198.1:0-3563 GCA_963518765.1 uncultured Campylobacter sp. | reverse complement strand
TTTCCAACGCTATATTTACTATATCCGACAATATTGTATCTTTAATCGCAGACTTTCTAATCATTGCCGTATAACCGCGAACTATTTTTTCCAGCCTTAAAGAAACTTTAATTATTTGATCTTTTTCTCCGTTTTTAACATAACCGAGTAATGCTGCAATCTGTTTTTCAATCTCATGGATAACAACACTTAAATTCAGTCCCGCATTTGCACTTTTTATAAGAACTTCTTTTACTTCTTTATATTGAATACTTATTCTGTTTAGATATTTTATAATATCCTTCTTGTCGACCTCATTAGTAACTTTTTTTTCAACAAGTTCCATAACTTCTGCCAAATCGGAAAGAACAGGCTCAATAACTTTATATGTTTTATATAGAGTTGTTAAACGGAATTTATCGACATTTCGTTGCCTAACAAAAATATTCAATACATAATTTATGGCATCTACGAAAGCGTTGTACACTTCATCTTCAATAAAGCCTTCTCTGTTTGTCTTTTCTCTCAGACCCAAACTTTCATTGCGTTTCAGTCTGACGTATCCCAAAATAATATTATTGCTAACATAGCTACCAACCCTATGCACTCTTTTTAAGTCTATACCAAGCCAATCGTTGTCTCGCTCACCATAATCATAGACCCTTACATTATCTCTATATACTCTTATTCCCCCGTTTTCGTTTAAATAATCGCTAATACTTTTTTTTTCAGCATTTACATAATTAAAAATAACCGCATCTTTTTCAAAAATAATAATATCGAACTCTATCTCTCCTATTTGCAGTTCATCCAGATCAATCTCATATTCCACCAACTTTTTTTTCCCATCTTCTTCTTTTAGTCCTTTGAGATATAAGTCTTGCTCTCCTAAATTTGATAAATTCAATTTCCTCCCATCAATTTTATTCAATGAGCTCCATGGTCGAAATTCATAATTAAACTTTTTGATTCTATTACCATTTAAAATACAGCTACCAAAATACAGTCCGCCGTTTGCGATAATATCCTCGAGTTTCGGTAGCCCTTCAAAAATATTTTCATTGCTCCAAATATCGACTTTAAAAGAGTCATTATTGTCTGCAAACGGACTATTAAGGGATAATAAATTTCTATATATTTCTCTTATCTGCCTTCTATCCCATTTTGATTTTAGTTCTTCTATAATAATGGTTGTGCCTGTATTATTTTTTGAATATTGTTTTGGAACCGTATTTTCTATAACATCAATATCAAAATCATCAATCTGTTTAGCATTTTCCAATTCCGTCCAGTCTATCGATAACTCAACTTCTTTGTCATTTATGGTTTTTGAGAATAATCTGATTTTTTTGCCTAATTTATGCACACCTAATCTGCCTATGCCCTTTTCCCCTAAGGGATAACGTCCGCATTGATTTTTTTTTGTATTTTTTTTATGATTAGTACCCACGACAAGCCAAACATTTTTTATAATATTGGCATTCATTCCAAATCCATTATCGGAAATAACAATCTTTTCCAATTCTTTATTTCGGGAATAAAATTCTACCTTGCATTCTGTTGCACAGGCATCGTAAGAATTTTTTACCAACTCAAGAATTGCTATACTTTCGTTTTTTATTAAATCTTCACCAAAATGAGCAATAATCCTTGGTGTAATCGAAAAATGCTGCTTCATATACTATAATCCGTTTTCTTTATCGCTTCACCCAATTGTCTTGCATATTCAGGCGGTACAGCATTTCCAATCAACTTTGCAGCTGCCGCTATGCTGGTAGTTTTAAAAACATAATTTTCCGGAAAAGTCTGTATTGTCGCTCCTTCTCTTATAGAGATAGCTCTGTTTTCTTCAGGATGCCCGAAACGCCCGTTCGAAATGCTAAAAAATTTTGTAGTAATGGTTGGTGCCGGCCTATTCCACCACATTCGTCCGTATGTATCTTTAAAACTATCGTCTTTACCCACAAAACATTTTAGTTGAAGGTCTGTTTCGTTTGCCCAATCAAGCCTACTTCCACCGTTATGTCTGGTTTTTTGCAGTCTTCTTAAGCTTTTATCGCTTAAGCCTGCTACCGTATGATAAAAATCGCTATCATCTCGATACCCAGCTTTTACTTCAGGAAAACCATTTTTTTTACCGATAACTTTATCAAGAGTAATCATTTTCGTACTCTCAACCGGCAAACAAATACGCATATTTTTTAAGCGTGTTGCTATTAATGAAAATCGTCTCCTATTTTGAGGAATCCCGTAACGACTCATATCAATTACTTTATACACAATGTCTTCGTAGCCTATTTTTTTTAGCTCATTAAGAAATCGCGGCAAGATGCTATCTTTATTGGTTATTATTCCAGGGACATTTTCAACAAGAATGTAGCCTGGAGTATAATACTCTACAAAACGAGCAAAATCCATTAATAAATCTTTAGACTGTAGTGAGTTGGTCTTATCTGAATTGATTATGCTGTAAAATTGACAAGGACTGCATCCCGCAAATATCAAGTTATCATCATTTCGATTAATATGAAAGTTCTGCTCAAAGTAATCAATTTTTAATTTCCGAATATCTGAATGAATAAAAACACTTCCTTTGTTATTATATTCATATGTTTCTTTTGCGTCTTTGTCAAAATCAATGCCGGCAACAACGTAAATCCCTGCCTGGCGGAGTCCACAAGTCATACCTCCTCCACCACAGAAAAAATCTATAGCTTTGTATCGTTTCATATTTTTCCTTACCATTAGTTAAAATCTATAAACAATAAAGCAACCTGGATTTTAACAATATTCTCACTCCCACTCTATCGTTGCAGGCGGTTTGCTCGAGATATCGTAAACTACGCGGTTGATGCCGTTTACTTCGTTTATGATGCGGCGCGAGACGTTTTCTAGCAGGTCGTACGGCAAGCGCGAGAAGCTAGCCGTCATACCGTCGCTGGCGTCCACTACGCGCACGCACACTGCGTTTTCGTAGGTGCGGTTATCGCCCATTACGCCGACTGAATTTACGTTTAAAAGCACGCAGAAAGCTTGCCAAGTTTTGTTGTACCAGCCACTTGATTTTAGCTCGTCGCGCAGGATCACGTCGGCTTTGCGCAGTAGCTCGAGGCTTGGCGTATTTACTTCGCCCATTATGCGGATCGCAAGGCCCGGACCGGGGAATGGGTGACGAAACACGAGCTCGCGCGAAAGACCAAGCTCAAGGCCTAATTGGCGTACCTCGTCTTTAAAGATTTCTCTCAAAGGCTCGATTAGCTCAAAGCTCATCCAATCAGGCAGTCCGCCGACGTTGTGGTGGCTTTTGATCGTCTTTCCGGCGCCTACGACCGAGCTTTCGATGATGTCAGTATAGAGCGTGCCTTGGGCTAAAAATTTGACGTTATCGTGTTTTTTAGCCTCTTTTTCAAAAATTTCTATAAAAGTTTCGCCGATTATCTTGCGTTTTTTTTCCGGATCGGTTACGCCGGCAAGCCTTTCTAGGAAAGTTTTACTCGCGTCTATGCTAACTAGCTCTACGCCAAGCTTAGTTCTAAAAGTCGCCTCGACCTGCTCGCGCTCGCCGGTTCTAAGCAGTCCGTTAT
>CAUQMN010000197.1:0-3565 GCA_963518765.1 uncultured Campylobacter sp. | reverse complement strand
TGCTTAAAATCGCGCTAGAAAAACCGCTAAAAAGCTGGCTCGGGTTAAACTCGCCCGGCCTCATAAAAAGAGCCAAAAGCTTAGGCGTTTTTGAAGCTAAATTTGAACCCGCTACCAACACGGCGGAGATTTTAAGGCAAGGCTTTAAAGGTGCGCAGATCGGTGCCGAAATAAGGCGCAGGCAGGATTTGGCGATAGAAAAATTTTTAAACGAAAAGTCAAGCCGCGCTTAAAAATTAACCTAGTTAAAAGCGCAAATTGGCTAAAATCAAGCCCTATTTTAAAGAGGCGAAAGTGGAAAAAATCTCAATTATAAATTTTCAAAATAAAAAAGAACCGTCGCGATATGCTTGCGGCGATATTTTTAAATACTACTTAAAAAATAATTTTTTAAAATTTACAAGCCTTGCAAAAAGCTCAAATTTACGCGGCCCTGCAAGCTCTTTTGCGTCTTTTAAAATGCGTGCTAAGGCGGCTTTTTAAATGTTTAATATCGTCCTCGTTCATCCTCAAATCCCACAAAATACTGGCTCGATCGGCCGCATGTGCGTAAATGCAAACCTTAAGCTACACATAATCAAGCCGACCGTTTTTGACATCAGCGAAAAGGCCGTTAGGCGCGCGGGTCTTGATTACTGGGCGCTGCTAAATCCGGTGATTTGGGAGAGTTTGGACGAGTTTTTGCGCGCAAATGCCGCTTACGAGGATAGGTTTTTTTACGCAACGACGAAGGCTCATAAATTTTATTTTGAAGCGGAGTTTAAAAAAGGCGATTTTTTGTTTTTCGGCGGCGAAAGTACGGGCCTGCCTATGGAGCTGATGGAGCGAAATTTCGCAAACGCAATCAAAATCCCAATGGGCGAGCAGGGCAGGAGCTTAAATTTAGCCACGAGCGCGGGCATCATCGCGTATGAGGCTATCAGGCAAAATTTCGCCCAGTCGGGCCTTGGAGGCGCGCTATGAAATTTGCGGCAGATAGACTCTTTGCGCTCTTTTTTGCGGCCCTGTTTTTCGCCGTTTTTGCGGCTGGCGCCGAGCTAAAGATCGCCACGTTTAACGTACAAAATTTATTTGACGCCAAAAACGACGGCAGCGAGTATAAGGATTTCATCGTCGGCAAATCAGAATGGAACGAGAAAAAAGCAAGCGCCAAATTTAAAGCCGTAAGCGCAAAGATAAAAGAACTACACGCCGATATCATCGCGCTTCAAGAGATAGAAAACGAAATGATTTTAAAAGAGCTGATGAAGGAGGCGGGATATAAATATTTTGCCTTTTCAAAGGGTAAAAACGGCCCCGTAGGCCTAGCCGTCATCTCTCGCGTAAAGCCTGAAAAAACGCAGATTTTTAGCGTGCCAAACGTAAAAACAAGGGACATTTTGAAGCTTGATTTTGAGGTTAATGGGCAAAAATTTAGCCTTTTAAATTTACATTTTCCGGCTAGGAAAAATCCGTTAAAACAGAGAAAAACAGCTTTTATCACTCTAAAATCGGCCTTAACGGATACCGAAAAGGTCGTGGTTTTGGGCGATTTTAATACGCCTTACGGAGATAAAGAGCTGCTGGGCGATCTAGAGGCTAGTAAAAATTTAGCCAATCTTTGGGCGTTTTTGCCAAAGCACGAGCGCTACTCGCACACGAGCCTAAATGCGCTCGATCACGCCCTGCTCTCAAAAGACGCGCTTAGTCAAAACTATGTTTTAAACAGCTTTAAGGTTGAGCGAGAGGGAGAGCAAATTTCGGATCACTTCGCTCTGGTTTTTAGGCTAAATTTTGATAAAAACGCTAAAAATACGCTGCAAAATATCGCCGAAGCGCGGGTAGGCGAGCTGTCAAAAAAGTCAAATTTACCCGTTTTGCTAAAACGCGCTACGGTCGTGCAAAAGGACAAAAAAGGCTTCACGCTAGCGCAAGATAAGCGCGGTATCTACGTTTACGAGCCAAAAAACGACGCAAAGCCCGGCCGGGTCATGGACGTAGCGGTAAACCGCCTAGACGAGTTTAAGGGAAATCTTGAGATCAGCTCGCATTATGCGGTGAAAATTTACGAGGAAACGCAAGATCCGCGTGAGCAGATGTTGGAGGCTAAAAACCTAAAACAAGCGCGCCCGGGCGACGTGTTTAGCCATATCGGCGGCGAAGTGCGAAACGGCAGACTCTACACGCCGTACGGAGATATTAAAATTTACGGCGCAAAGGGCAAGCCGCGCAACGAAAAAGAGGCGATTTTCACCTCCGTTCGCGTCGTGAGCTACAAAAACGAACCTCAAATTTGGATAGAAAATGAAGATAATTGACGCGGCGATGCTTGGAGCATTCGTGCTTTTTATGATATTTTTGATGCGCGGATTCGTCACGCAGACGCTTGAGAGAAGCAAAAGAAGACAAAATTTAAAAAAGGATAAAAAATGAGCGAAACAAAAGAACTGATCGTGGAGATCGGCGTCGAGGAGCTGCCGGCGATCCCGTTTTTAAAAGAGTGCGGCAACGTCGCGGCAAAATGGCGCGAGACGCTAGCGCAAAACGGCCTGGATAGCGAGTGCGAGTTTTACTACACGCCGCGCAGGATCGCGTTTTATCACCCGAAATTTGCGGTGCGCCAGGAGGACGGATATAGCGAGTTTATCGGCGCGCCGAGGCAAGTCGCGCAAAAAGACGGCGCATGGACGCCTGCTGCGCTAAGCTTTGCTAAAAAATGCGGTATCGCAGAGTCCGAGCTAAAATTTGAAACCGTCGGCGGCAAAGAGGTGCTCTACTACAAAAAGCCCGTCGCGGGCAAGCCAAGCGCGGAGCTTCTGGGAGATATGATCGAGAAGTTTTTGCTGAGCTTAAATTTCGGCAAATCTATGCGCTGGGGCGAGGGTAAATTTGAGTTTATCCGCCCGGTACGCTCGTTTTTGTGCCTGCTTGGAGACGAGGTCGTTAAATTTAACAAATTTGACGTGGAAAGCGGCGACAGTATTTTCATGCATAGAAGCGTAAGCTACGATAAATTTACCGTCAAAAACGCGAAAGATTATTTCGCCGCGATGCCTAAAATCGGCGTAATCCTCGATCAAAACGCGCGCCGAGAGAAAATTTTGAGCGAATTTAAGCAGATCGAAGCTAAAAACGGCGTAACGGTCGAGGTTGACGAGGCGCTGCTAGACGAAGTCGTAGCGATCACCGAGCATCCGACCGCGTTGCTTGGCGGCTTTGAGCGGGAGTTTTTGGAAGTGCCTAGCGAGGTCATCATCACCTCGATGAAGGAAAATCAAAGGTATTTTCCCGTTTTTGAGGGCGGTAAGCTCGCTAATCGCTTCGTAGTCGTCAGCAACGCCATCTCGCCCGAGCCTGCGCTTATAGTAAAAGGCAATGAAAAAGTACTTCGCGCAAGGCTTAGCGACGCGATGTTTTTCTGGCGCAGCGACCTAGCGCATGAGTTCGGCCCAGAAAAGCTAAAAAATATCACCTATCTAAAGGAGCTTGGCAGCACATTTGACAAAAGCGTGCGCGAGCTAGGCGTCGCAAAACGGCTGGCTAAAATCTGCGCCGATAGGCTAAAAGCGTGCGCTGGAGAGGGCTA
>CAUQMN010000196.1:0-3568 GCA_963518765.1 uncultured Campylobacter sp. | reverse complement strand
ATCACACACAAGACGCTCCAAGCGGCACTGCGCTAACGCTTGGCGAGAGCGTAGCGGCGGCTATAGGACTAAAACTAAAAGACGTTTTGGTGTCCGGTAGAGACGGGCTAGTCGGAGCTCGCAGCAAGGACGAGATCGCGATCCTAGCGGTGCGAGGCGGCGATATCGTGGGCAGGCATACGGTCGGATTTTACAACGACGGCGAGTTTATCGAGCTAAATCACACCGCAACTAGCCGCGCGACCTTTGCTAAAGGCGCGATAAAGGCGGCTATTTGGGTTGCCGGACAGCAAAGCGGGTTGTACGGGATAGATGATTGTCTTGGGCTGTGATAATAAGCGGCTTATCTCGCGAGTGCCTTTGAAAGAGCTTGAAAATTCGGGCTTGCGGCAGACCGCACGTCTAGCCTCGCCCAAATTTTCTACGCAACTTTCAAATTCATCTCGCGATATTTCGCCTTATTTTTTATGTTAAATTTTGATATTTTCTTGAAAATTGCAGAAGATCGGCGGCGATATTTTTGACTTAGGCGAGGCGAAATTTAAATTTTAAGCGTAGGCTAGACATAAGGTCTGCCGAGCTTGAAATTTAAATTTTAACGAAGCATAAGGCAAAAAGATAACGCCCTCTAAAAAAGGAAAAAAATGTGTGCGATAGTTGGAGTAATAAATTCTAAAGATGCGGCAAAAACGGCATATTATGCGCTATTTGCCATGCAACACCGAGGCCAGGAAGCAAGCGGCATCAGCGCATGCGACGAGGGACACATAGAAACCGTCAAGGGTCGCGGGCTCGTGACCGAGGTATTTGATAAAAAGAGCTTTGAAGTGCTAAAAGGCGATATGGCGATCGGCCATAACCGCTACGCCACCGCAGGCAAAAACTCCGCCGCCGATGCCCAGCCCATCGCCGCAAACTACTCGTTAGGCCAAGTCTCTATCGTGCACAACGGCAACCTCGTAAACAAAGACGAAGTCCGCAACGCGCTAATCGCCGAAGGCGCGATATTTCAGAGCAATATGGATACCGAAAATATCGTGCATCTCATCGCTAGAAGTCGCATCGAACATCTACAAGACCGCATCGTAGCGGCGCTAAAACAGATCAAAGGCGCCTACTGCCTACTCATCCAGTCGCGCCATAAAGTCTTTGCCATCCGCGACCGCTGGGGCGTGAGACCGCTCTCGCTAGGACGCCTAAAAGACGGCGGCTACATCGTAGCTAGCGAGACGTGCGCGTTTGATTTGGTGGGAGCGACCTTTATCCGCGACGTGGAGCCCGGCGAGATGCTGGTTTTTGAGCAAGGCAAAAGCGAGTTTGAGAGCGTGCGCCTTTTTGAAGCAGAGCCTAGAATTTGTGCGTTTGAGTATATTTATTTTGCGCGCCCAGATAGCGTAATCGAGGGCAAAAGCGTCTATGAAGTGCGCAAAAAAATGGGCGAAACGCTAGCTAAAAAAAGCAAGATTGGCGCTGACTTCGTCGTGCCGGTGCCTGATAGCGGCGTGCCGGCGGCGCTAGGCTACGCAAACGCCAGCGGGATACCGTTTGAGCTAGCTATCGTGCGCAACCACTACGTCGGACGCACTTTTATCGAGCCGACGCAAGAGATGCGCAACCTCAAGGTTAAACTCAAGCTAAACCCGATGGCAAGCCTGCTCAAGGGTAAAAGCGTGGTCGTCGTGGACGATAGCATCGTACGCGGCACGACCTCTAAAAAGATCGTCGAGCTGCTACGTCACGCAGGTGCTAGAGAGATACACTTTAAGGTCGCTTGCCCCGAGCTAAAATACCCTGAGCGCTACGGCATCGACACTCCGAGCTTTGAAGAGCTCATCAGCGCAAACAAAACGCCTAAGGAGGTGTGCGAATATATAGGCGCGGACAGTCTTGAGTTTTTGGACGTGGACGAGCTAGTTAGCAGCATCGGCAGCGAGCGCAAGTACTCGCTGGTTAGCTTTGACGGGGATTATTTTATCAAGTAAATTCGGCCTTTGTCGTTTCAAATTTGGCCTATTTAGGCAAATTTGAGTCTACCGAATTTGAGCGGCAAAACCCGCACCTTGAAAATGCGAATTTTAGTTTTTGACGTTTTTATCACAAATTTGGATTTTTGTTGATTTAAATTTGAGAAATTTGTGACCGAAAATTGCAAATTTAAATTTTAAAATTTGACTTTTGGGCGCCCTGCTACGCAAAAATGAAAGTATTTTATCAATATATAAGCAAACGTTGAATATAATTGCGAACCTTAACGTCACGGTAGCTCAGCTGGTTAGAGCGCTGGTCTCATAAGCCGGAGGTCGGGAGTTCAAGTCTCCCCCGTGACACCATAGATGTCCTACTTATCGATACTTTAACTGCCCTTTTTGCAGTTTCCCTTTCTTTAAAATTTCCTAAAAGTATGGTACAGTTTTTATAAAAAGCGGTACATTTTTTCAGGATTGATTTATTTTACAAGATGCTTTCTATAAATTTGCTTTTATTTTTACTGATAGATAAAATTTTTATCTCAAAGCGAGCAAACATAAATTTATCTCGCTTAAATTTTTCGGCACAACTTTTGCTTACTCTTTGAAGCTAAATTTCAAGGAGTAAGCTATGAAAGTCTCTTATAACTCCATCTTAACAAAACAGCACTACCAAAAACATACAAAAAGCGAAGGCTTTGCAAATTTCTTACCTAACACTCCAAATATAAATTCGATCAGCCAAACCACTACTCCTAAGAATGACTTTGTTTCATCTAGTAGTATCGACTCTCTTTATCAGGCCAAATTTACTTCACAAGAGGGCTATGGATATAGTGTAGATGCTAAAGGATTTATGGGAGCTGATTTTAACAAAGCTGCAGACTTACCACAGGACTTTAAAATCCACAAAAGCACACTTGATGCGATAGTGCTACACAATCAAAAACACCCAAACTATACAAATTCTATAATGGAAACAAAGAAAGATAACCAGCTCTTTGGAGAGGATAGCTTTGCAAATATCGATCTAGCAGATACCATCAAGCAATACTATAAAATTTTTGATCAAATTTCAGCTGGAGTGATCAGTAAGGGCAAAGAGTTTTACTCAAATGAAGATCTAGCAAAGATGCCAAAGGGCTACTTTTCAAAAGATAAAAAAATGGATCATTTCGAATATCTAATGGGTAGGATGACAAGTGACGAGATAGATGGACTAACTGATAGAAGCAATGAAAAGATAACTCATGTATTTAGAACAACTCAAGAGGCAGACGATGCACGTAAGCTAATGAATGATCTAAAAGATATAAATATAAGGGTCAATGGAAATTTTCTTGACTTTTCTCCAGAAGTGATGACAACTGAGCATACTATCCCTTATATGTGGGTTAGTAGTGCTGGGTATGACTTCAAGCCTGATATGTCTGTATATGACAATGAACAAGGCTATACAAAGGAGCAAATCTTTGTAGCATTTTTGAAAAACGAGCAAGGTCTTGTGCTGCAAGGTGGCACAACAAGGATAACTGACGAGGCTCTTAGTGTGTATAAAAGTTCATTAATACTTACAAAACAAGATAGAAGTGAGATAGGCA
>CAUQMN010000195.1:0-3582 GCA_963518765.1 uncultured Campylobacter sp. | reverse complement strand
AAACGATGGGCTTGCTAGATTTATGGCCGTGCATCGTTTTCGAATCTTTGAAATGAAGTTTGACTCGGTAGGTTTTCGTATTTTATAAAATTCACGAACAACCTTTGCCGTCAAATTTATAAAATTTAAAATCGGAAGTTTAAATTTAAAAAGCTTCCCAAATTTAGCTCGGCTTGCAAATTTACCCGAATTCGCCAAAGCTAAATTTAAAAACGACGATGTCAAATTTGACGGCAAATTTTAGGAAGTAGATCCAATAAAGCAAGTCAAATTTGACGAGAAAATTAAAGTGTTTGAAGCGGTTTTTATCGCTTCGATTCATTTCTATTTTTATGGTATTGCGGTATCCATTCGTAAAAGTAGACATACCCTAGACAAGTAAAAAAGGAAAAAAATGTCACGTATAGGAAAACAGCCGATAGCTATTCCAAGCGGAGTAGAGGTCAGCGTAGAAGGCAACGTCCTTAAATTTAAAAAAGGCGCTCATTTAAAAGAGCTTGATACAAAGGGGCACGTAGACGTCAAAATCGAAGATGCTCACATAGTATTTTCTCCAAAGAGCGACGAGAGACAAGATAGAGCCTACTGGGGCACTTATAGAGCGCTTGCAAACAATATCGTCATCGGCATCACAAAAGGTTTTGTTCGCCAGCTTGAGATAAACGGCGTCGGTTACAAAGCAGCTGCTAAAGGCCAAGTACTTGAGCTTACTTTAGGGTTTTCTCACCCGATAAATCACGAAGTGCCAAAAGGCGTTGAAATCAGCGTAGAGAAAAACATCATAACTATTAAAGGCGACGATAAGCAAGTGGTAGGCCAGATCGCAGCTCAAGTCAGGGCGTATAGACCGCCTGAACCGTATAAGGGCAAAGGCGTTAAATACGTAGAAGAGCGCATCATCCGCAAAGCCGGTAAGACATCTAAGAAGTAAGGGATAGATAATGACAGCAAATGTATTAAAAAGAAAACTCGCTCTTAGAATCAAGAGAAAAAGAAGAATCAGAGCCAAAATTTCCGGCACTGCGGTATTGCCTAGAATTTCTATCTTCAAGTCAAACAGAACTCTTTACGTCCAAGCTATCGATGACGTAGCAGCCGTAACTCTAGCGGCGGCAGACGGCAGAAAACTAGGCGTAAAAGCAAACAAAGAAGGCGCCGTAACTTTGGCTAAAGAATTTGCAAAAACTCTAAAAGCTAAAAAAATAGAAACGGCATTATTCGACAGAAACGGCTATTTGTATCACGGCGTTATAGCGGCTTTTGCAGACGCATTACGTGAAAACGGTATCAAACTATAAGGAAAATCGCTATGGAAAAATATAACAGAGAAGAATTCGAAGAAGTAATGGTTGATATCGGCCGCGTTACAAAGGTCGTAAAAGGCGGTCGTAGATTTAGATTTACGGCTCTTGTAGTAGTGGGAAACAGAAACGGCCTAGTGGGCTTTGGCTTCGGTAAAGCAAAAGAGGTGCCGGATGCTATGAGAAAAGCCGTAGACGACGCGTTTAAAAACATCATCGAGGTAAAAAGAAAAGGCTCGACTATACCTCACGACGTAGAGGTTAAATTTAACGCTAGCCGCGTTTTGCTTCGCCCTGCTAGCGAAGGTACAGGCGTGATCGCGGGCGGTAGCGCTCGTCCTATTCTAGAGCTTGCGGGCATCAAGGACATCCTAACAAAATCGCTTGGCTCAAACAATTCGGCAAACGTCGTTCGCGCTACTTTAAAAGCGCTAAGTATGCTTAAAGGCTAAGGAGAAGATATGGGACTAGAAAATTTAAAACCTGCCGAGGGCTCGACTAGACAAACCAAAAGACTAGGTCGCGGACAAGGTAGCGGTCAAGGTAAAACCGCAGGCAAAGGACACAAAGGTCAAAGAGCTAGAAAAGGCTACAACGAGAAAAGAGGCTTCGAGGGCGGTCAGCAACCGCTTCAAAGACGCCTTCCGAAAGTAGGCTTTACGTCTAAATTTGAAAAACCTTACGTAATCAACGTAGAAAAAATTGTTGCGGTAAAAGAGCTAAGCGAGATCACTATCGCTACTATCGCTACCGTACATAAAATTTCAAGCAGCGTCAAGAAAATCAAATTGATCGGAACGAGCGCGAAAGATTTGGCTTCAAAAATCAAAGACGAGAACGTAACCGTTAGCGGACGTGCGTAATGAATAAGACATTGACCAACAAGATTTTAATCACGTTGGCATTTTTATTTGCTTACAGGATACTGGCATACGTGCCGGTTCCTGGCGTAAACGTCAATGTTATTAAAGAGTTTTTCGATTCGAATTCCGCAAATGCGCTTGGACTATTTAATATGTTCAGCGGTAAGGCAGCAGAGCGCCTTAGCATCATCTCTCTAGGCATTATGCCATACATTACGGCATCTATCATTATGGAGCTTTTAGCGGCTACTTTTCCAAATTTGGGTAAGATGAAAAAGGACCGCGACGGCATGCAAAAATATATGCAGATCATCCGCTATGCTACTATCGTTATTACGCTCGTTCAAGCAGTGGGCGTTAGTATGGGGCTTCAGAGCCTTCACGGTAGAGGCGGAGAGGACGCGATAATGATAGATATGAATTTATTTATCGCCATCGCAGCGGCTTCGATGCTAACCGGAACTATGCTTTTGATGTGGATAGGCGAGCAGATCACTCAGCGCGGTATCGGCAACGGCATCAGCGGCATACCTTCAGCCATCGGCGGAACGGTAAATTTGGTAAATACGGGCGAGATGAACTTCCTAGTGGTTATCGGAATTTTGCTTGTTATCTTGGTTACGGTAGGCATAGTTATCTACGTCGAGATGGGCGAGAGGCGCGTACCGGTGAGCTATTCGCGTAAGGTAGTGATGGAAAATCAAAACAAACGCATCATGAACTATATACCTATCAAGGTAAATTTAAGCGGCGTTATTCCTCCGATTTTCGCCAGTGCGATTTTGATGTTCCCAAGCACCATTTTGCAGGCCAGCACAAATCCTTACATCCAAGCTATTCACGATTTTTTAAATCCAAATAGCTATTTTTTCAACTTTTTGACGTTCTTGCTGGTCGTATTTTTTGCATATTTTTACGCTTCGATCGCGTTTAATGCAAAAGATATCAGCGAAAATTTAAAAAGACAGGGCGGATTTATCCCGGGTATTAGACCGGGTGAGGGTACGGCCGGATATCTAAACGAAGTCGCATCGAGGCTAACTTTTAGCGGCGCGATTTATCTCGGACTTATCTCGACGCTGCCTTGGGTGCTCGTTAAATTTATGGGCGTTCCGTTTTATTTCGGCGGTACGTCGGTACTGATCGTGGTTTCTGTCGCGCTTGATACGATGCGAAGGATAGAAGCTCAAATTTATATGAATAAATATCAAACTCTAAGCGCGGTAGGCTTGTAATGGCTATAACTATTATGCAGCCAAACGACATAGAGAAGATGCGAGCGGCGAATAAAATCGTCGCTCAAACCCTCGACTACGTAGAAAGCGTGATCAAGCCCGGCATTTCGCTACTCGAAATAGATAAAATTTGCGACGATATGATAAGAGCTGCAGGCGCAAAACCGGCATTTAAGGGGCTTT
>CAUQMN010000194.1:0-3604 GCA_963518765.1 uncultured Campylobacter sp. | reverse complement strand
CATTTTTTGTTCTTGATTTTTAAATTTGCGGAAAATTTTTGGGTTAAGTTTTGTATAAAGGTAATGGAATTTTATTCATAAAAGATAAAAATCGGCTGAAATTTGCGTAAACTAACACAAATTTCAGCCGCAAAGATTATTTCAAGTGTACGCCCACGCTGTTTCTGACAATTTCTTCCAGCTCTTCTATCCGCTTTGAGTCGTGCGGATGAACAAATTCGTAGCTCTTGATGCGAAATACCCCATCGTCCTCGTCTCCGTCTAGGTAGTATTGGACAAAACAGTAGTAACCGTGATCCGAAAAATAAGATGTCTCAATGAAGCACAAGTATTCTTCTGCTTCATTGTTAAGCTCTATTTTTTCCAGCGTTTCATCGCTGTTCTCCCACATCCAGGGGTCGTTTGGCAGATTGAGCTGATAAAATTTTAGCCCGATATAGCCCGCAACTTGAAAATATTCACCACAAAAAATGATACTACAGTTTTTGAAAAAATCTGTATATCTAACCATGAGTTCTCCTTTTTATTGAAGTTATAAGGGCAGTGTATCGAATCACGAGAATGGATGCAAGCAAAAACGGGTCACGCATGAGAAAAATCGTCATTTTTTTATTAATATCATATAAAGGCCCATAAAATTGGACTTCACGTAATCATATTTTTATTCGACCCATGTTAAAATTCCAATAAATTTCAAGGCTTCCCAATGAAAATTCTCCATGCGACAGATCTGCATTTTAATAAATCGTGGTTCAAATTTATCAAAGATACTGAATCAAATTTCGACGTTATTTGTATAACGGGCGATTTTATCGACGCTTTTGACGAGGGCGGGATAGCTCCGCAGATAGCTTACGTTAGCAAATGGATTACAAATTTTACTAAACCTGTATTTGTTTGCAGCGGAAATCACGACGTAGGGCTGGCCTACGAGCAAGAGTGGTTAAACGATATCCCAAAAGTTTACGCAGACAACGCCGTAAAAGAAATAGACGGAGTAAAATTCGGCTGTGTTCCATATTTGAGGCCTAATTATGAAAAATTTACTCAGTGCGATGTTTTACTTTCGCATGTTCCGCCTGCCTACACGAAGGCTTCCGTGGGTGCTAGCGGCAATGATTACGGTAGCGAAAAGCTCTATAATGCTATCGGTAAACAAGTCATAACCCCAAAAATCCTTCTTTGCGGGCATACCCATAATCCTATAAAAAATATATGCAGGCTAAAGTATACCACGATTTATAATCCCGGTTGCGATAGGAATTTAAAAGAACCGAAGATTATCGTCGTGGAGATATAAAACGCCTCTAACTGAAAAAATGGCTTTAGTGCGAGTTACGAATTGGTTTTTTGATAAGCTACGTCGTTTAAAATTTTTAGAACGATTGAAACATTAAAAATAAAGTAAGCTAGATGTGTATATAATACTTACTAAAAATAAGGATTTAAGGTGAGCAAAAAAGATAAATTGATACGCGAACTTACCCAAAATCCTCTTAACGTTAGGTTTGAGACGCTTAAAATTTTACTAGAAAACGAAGGATATAGCGCCTCAAATAACGGTTCAAGCCATTGGCAGTTTAGAAAGTCGGGCAAAGATACGATAACCATACCGTATAAACGCCCGATCAAGCCGATTTACGTAAAAATAGTTTTAAAAGCGTTAAAGGACGATCAATGAAAAAAGACGTTGAATACTACATGAATTTGCCTTACGAGATCATAGTCAAAAAGCTATCAAAGGACGAAGGCGGCGGATATCTGGCTAGATATAAAGATTATCCTTTGGTTATGGGCGACGGCGAAAATGAGGCTGAAGCGATAGCGGACGTAAAAAAGGCTTTTAGATTCGTCATAGAAACGGACCTAAAAGAGGGCGTAAAAATAATCGAGCCCGGCGACGATACAAAATTTAAACGCATCAATATCACTATGCCCGAATCCATAATCAACGCCATAGATAAAATAACCAACAACCGCTCGGCTTGGCTTAGCGATACCGCCAGGAGAGCATTATCTCTATGAGAGAGCAGGCTAAACAAAAAACCTACTTCGGACTTGAGATATTTTCAAACGGCTACTACTCTGGCGTCAAAGAAAGCGATATTAAAAGGTTGCCGTTTTACGAATTTTGGCTCAAAAAGAGTCTTGGCTCGACGCAAGGCGTGTTTGTCGACGAAAACGGCAAGGAGATAGATGGTGAGAGGCTGGTTTATCTGCACGATTGGGAGAAATTTTGCAAGATATTTATAAATACCGGCAAGTAAACATTTTTAAAAACCGCTATAATACTTCAAATTTAACAAAGGAAATCCCTTGAACATAATAAAAAGCATATTTAGTAAAATTTTTAAAGGCGAGCAAGGCGAGGCGGACGTATTTGAAGCCATAGGCAAAATTTTAAACTCCAAAGGCGATGAGAACTACTATCTCATCCCAAAAGCCACGCTTGATGATGCGGCAGGCTCATCAAAGGAGATTGATCTGCTATTGCTTCATCCTGTATTTGGTATCTACGTCATCGAGGTCAAAAACTGGTCAAATTTAAATCAGATAGATAGCGCAAACGACCCTTACGAGCAGGTTAAAATTTATCAAAGAATGCTGCTTGCTAAAATCCAGTCCGAACTTAAAAAAGTACCGATAAACGTGGAATACCGAGTAATCTTTCCGTCCGTTAGCAAGGATGAGGCCGATAAATTTTATGAAAAAAATCCAAGCTATAAAAACTTTAAAAACCATACATTTTTTAAAGATGATTTAGCTAACAACAACGACATATTTGCCAGGTTTTTCCACTCATCCGTTGCGGATCACATCCCAAACAAAAAAGAGTTTCTAAAAATCTCACAAATGCTAGTCAGTCAAAGCAAGCTAAAACAAAAAATCATCCCGATAATTACGAAAGACGAGATTATTTTTTTTGACCGTAAGCAGCTTAGTATCATGAGCGGCTATACGGGCGGCTTTCGCGTGATAAGGGGCGTGGCCGGCACGGGCAAGACGATGATTTTAGCAAATTTCGTCGCAAATAGGCTAGAGCGAGACGATAGCGAGAAATTTTTAGTGCTTTGTTTTAACAAAAACCTAGCCGAAAACATAAGATCAAGCTTTGGCGATAGGTTTATGAAGCAAAGTATAGCCGTATACTCCATTATCTCGCTTTTAAATCGCATAGGATTTGACGAGGCTAAACTTGGTATCGACGAAAAGACGAGCCTAGATGAAAAATACAAAATCTTTGAAACGGATGAAGCCATAACTGAATTTAGAGCTAAATTTAGCGCTCATCTGGCAAAACATCCGATCGATTATGTCCTTTGCGACGAGACGCAGGATATGCCGGCGGGATTTATGAGGGTTATTTACGAGGAGATAAAAGACTGCGTGTTTTTTATAGACGAGGCGCAGAAATTTTACCCCTATACGATGAATAGCATCGCTGATATCTTTCATCATCCAAAATTTGAGCGCATAGATATGAGAGGGCGGGTAAAAAACCTAAAAAACGTCTACCGAACGCCGTCAAATATCGCTAGGTGCGCATTTGAAATATTGCAAAACGATAGCGCGATAAATACCTACTATAAAAACAGCTTTTACC
>CAUQMN010000193.1:0-3622 GCA_963518765.1 uncultured Campylobacter sp. | reverse complement strand
CTGGCGTTTTCGCAGGCGCTCTTTAAACCCGTAAAGCAACGAACCGTCGCTAAATGCGACATTGGCAAAACGCGCCATTGAAATTTTAATCTCGCGCGAGTTTTTAGCGGCGAACATTTCCATTATCCGCTTGCTGGCTCCCATCATATTTACGGGATTAGCCGCTTTGTCGGTGCTTACGCAAAAGTATTTTTTAGCGCCGAAATTTGCCGCTTGTTTTATGGTTTTATCGGTGTTAAGGATATTAGTCTTTATCATCCGCATCAGCGTAAAGGGGTCTTTTTCGCTTCTTACGTGTTTGAGCGCGGATAAATTTAACACATAGTCAAAGGTGCCGTTTCGTGCGATAAAGGCATCAAAAATCTCTGAGCCTATATCAATAGCAAACGTCGCAAATTCGCCTTTTATGTAGCCAAACTCGCTTCTTATATCGCGGACTAGCTCGACAAGGTTGTTTTCCGAGATATCTACGACGAAAAGTTTTTTCGGGTCTCGCTTAAAAATCTCTTTGCAAACGGCCTGCCCGATAGAACCTGCCCCGCCTAAAACTAAAAAGCTGGAATCTGCTACTATGCAGCTAAGTTTGGCTTCAAGCCCGGCTAAATCTTCGCTAAAAAGCTCTTTTTGCCTACCGATTAGCTCTAAAATTTCCATTATTTATCTTCTTTTGGAAAAATTCCGCGTTTTTTCATCTCTTGAATTAGCGGTTTTAGGGCGTCTTTTGATGTTTCGATATCCGCGTCAAAGCCGCCTGCTGCGGAAAATAACCAGTATTTATGCATTTCTACCCATTCAAGTAGCTTATCTACCTTTTGCATAGTCGTGCCGCTAGGAGCTACGGCTATTTTGGCGAGTTCTAGCTCTTGATAAAATACCGACATTTGAAACATATATTCTATTCTTTTGGCCCTTCTTGGCATTGAGATAAAATCTTTTAGCTTGTCGATCTTTTTTACTATTTTCAATAGCTTTGGAAACATTTTTTCATTTTCTTGACCGTTTCGTTTCTGTGCTAGCAGTTCGTCTATCGTCGGCACTATCTCTAAAAATAGGCTTTCTATTTTATCCTTTGTCTCTTGTTCGACCTTGATTTTTGTTTGGACGGAGTTGTAGGCTTTTAGTAAATTTTTATTTGCCCTAGTATCGCTATCTTTTGGGATGTGCGGTAAATTTTTAGGCTCTTTGCCCGCGCATAGCTCTTTCATGACATCTAAAAACGGCCTTTCTATCGCTCCGTTTATCCTAGCTCCGCCTTCGGTGCAGTTAAAAGTGGTTAGATTTTCTTTTTTGGCTTCTTCAATATCGTTTTCAAATTGATTTTTAAAAGCTAGCCAAACGTAAGTGGTTCTAGCCTGACCCTCTCCGCCGTATGCTAGGGTATACAAATTTTCGCTAGGTTGCGGAACGTTATGTCCTTTGGCATGGCTTCTGCCGTCTTTACCGAATGCCAAATCTTGTCCGATTAACACGATATTTTTATGTCCTAGCGCGTATGCTAGCTGATAGGCCTGATTAGCGCAGCTGTGTCCGATGCCTAGATATCCGTAATCGTCTAGTCCATAATGTCTTTCTTCAAGCTGAGGTCTCATCGTAAGCGTTAGTCTTCTAGGTAAAATTTTACTAACCGTGTCTTTGTGGGTTACTGAAGCGACGATAAAATAAGTATCTTCGTCTATGCCAGGAAATTTTTCGTTAAAGAAATGCGACGTCGGTTCCATCCTTTCTATGGAGGTTACGTAATCTGGCTTTATACCGTGTTTTGCAAGGATGGGAAAGGAGCCGTCTACGCTAATCACGCTTACGTAAGGCGCGTATTTTTTAAGAGTCTCGATCTGTTTATCTAAGCTCGGGCCGCTTGAAACGATGACCGCGGTATCAAGCATTTTATGTCTTTTTCTAATTAGACTTCTGTAGCAATAATTAGTAAGCATATGCGGTAAATTTTCTATATGCTGCCTGATGCCTATTAGCGTATCGTCGATGCTGTTGCCGTGGCTCATTGCCATATGCGTGAAGCCTCTTATTATATCTTGATTTATCCTAATATAATCTTCCGAAAAATCGTCATAAAATTTAGAATGAATGATAAGCTCGTATAATTTGGCGTAGTTGCTCAAATCGCATTTAGTTATCAAATAATAAAACTGCGTATACGTGGCTAGCTTAGAGTAGAATAAAACCAGGCGTTCGCTAAGTAGTTCTTGCGAGAGGTCGATTAGATTTAAGACGATGTAGATGATTTCAAGATCCGGCTCGACTACAATTATCTTTTTATGCGTTGTATTTTTTAAAATAGCCTTATAAAATACGCCGTTGCCAAGCCCGTAGAAAAATAAAGAGGGATGCCTGGAGTATTTATTTTGGATGTCTTCGACCATACTTTCGATATCCTTGGCGGGATGCTCGTACATATATTTGTAGCTATTTTTGTCGATGATATTTATATCTATAGGATCTTTGCCGATAAATACTTCGTATTTTTGCTGAGACGCTACCGAAAATATTTCGGCAGCTAGTATCTCGTCTTGCTGAAAAAGGGCTCGTAAGTTATTCGCAAAAATCGGATTTTGTATTTCATTTACCGTAGCCTGGGCTTTTTTGACGCTATTTTTAGACATCTTAATCCTTAAAATTTTGGTTTATTTTTAGCTTAAATTTAGAGTTTTTATAAATTTGTTGCTAAAATTAACATTTGTTTAATATAAGCAAAAACCGTGCCTTATCAAATTTCGCTCGGCGAATTTAACCTGGGACGCGGTATTTTTCGCTTTTACTTCAAAATCCTAGGCAGGGTTATGCCTTCCTGCGCCTGATATTTGCCCTTTTTGTCCGCATACGTCACTTCGCATGGCTCGTCGCCCTCGATAAATAGCACCTGCGCGATGCCTTCGTTCGCGTAAATTTTAGCCGGCAACGGCGTCGTATTTGATATCTCGATCGTGATGTGCCCCTTAAATCCCGGTTCAAAAGGCGTGACGTTTACGATGATCCCGCAGCGAGCGTAGGTGCTTTTGCCTAGACAGATAGCTAGCACGTTATCTGGCATGTTAAAATACTCGATCGTGCGGGCTAGAGCGAATGAATTTGGCGGGACGATGCACACGTCTCCTTTAAAGTCCACCACGTTTTTTTCGTCGAAATTTTTGGGATCGACCACGGTACCGCCGATGTTTGTAAAGATTTTAAACTCGTCGCCCACGCGGATATCGTAGCCGTAGCTGGACACTCCGTAGCTAACCACGCCGCGTCCGACTTGCTCCTCGGCAAACGGCACTATCATCGCCTTTTCGTGCGACATTTTGCGTATCCAGGCGTCAGATTTCAGCCCCATTTTTTACCTTTATTTTAAATTTGCGCGATTATAACATAAATTAAATTGCGAAGCATTTTAAAGAGCGGGGCGATAGGATAAAAATCAAGCGGTAAGTTTTCCGCTTGATTTGGGCAATTTAGGCTGCCTTAACCTCTTGAAGTCTATACCATGCGATGATTTGCATAATAAACGCCGCGAGTAAAATAACGTAGCCGATGATTATAACGGCTGTGAGCGCTCCTACTACCGTGCCGATAAAATAATAAAGGAAAAATTTATCGCCCGAGATGCTTGAAAGTTCGTTATAAA
>CAUQMN010000192.1:0-3631 GCA_963518765.1 uncultured Campylobacter sp. | reverse complement strand
CCAACCACCCAGAGACCACACAAAACGACAATATAAGACTCCAAAAATAAACGAGAAAAAGAAGAAAGATTCTGCAGTAACTCACGTAACTATGGCTATCGGAGCCGTGCTTTGGGGCTGTCTAACCGCAGCGGTGGTTTTATTTTAACGGGTAACAAAACGTAAAAATAAAAAATCTACGGACGAGTATCCTAGCAAGCGGCTCGCAAGCACGGCGATAGCTCGTCCAATCTCTAAATTAAATTTAGCCGCAATCTCCGCATCAAAAAACTCAGCTAGTTTTCATCTCGGCAAGCTTGTTTTTATATAAAATTTAAAATTTGACTCGCGAGCCGAACTGTTTAAATTTAACCTCAAATTTACCCGCACCGACCGCTACCCTACGCGATTTGATTGTTTATTTAGCTTCTTTTGGATAAAATCGCCCAAATTTAATCTTAAGGTAAATCATGAAACAAGCAAAAGTCTGGAAATTCGGCGACAATATCGACACCGACATCATCATAGCCGCGCGCTACCTAAACACCTCGGACGAAAAAATCTTGGCCACTCATATCATGGAGGACGCCGATCCCGAGTTTAGCAAAAAAATCTCCGCGGGCGACGTCATCGTAGCTGGCGAAAATTTCGGCTGCGGCAGCTCGCGCGAGCACGCTCCTTTGGCGCTTAAGGCCGCAGGTATCGGCGCGGTGATAGCTAAGAGCTTTGCTAGGATTTTTTATAGAAACAGCTTTAATACGGGACTTTTGATACTAGAAATCAAAGAAACCGACGAGATAAATGCGGGCGACGAGCTAAAAATCGACGTGGATAACGGCGCGGTCGTAAATTTAACGAGTGGCAAAGAGTATAAATTTAGCCCGATACCGCCGTTTATGCAAGAGCTTTTAAAAAGCGGCGGCCTCATAGAATACGCGAAAACAAGGATATAAAATGGCTAAAATTTATAACATAGCGGTAATAAAGGGTGACGGCATCGGCCCTGAGATAGTGGATGAGGCGATAAAGGCGCTGGATGCGGCTAGCGCGGAGTTTGGTTTTGAGCTTAGCTATAACTTTTACTTGATGGGAGGCGCCGCGATCGACGTGTTCGGCGAGCCTTTGCCTAGCGAGACGCTTAGTGGCGCGCTAAATTCGGACGCGGTGCTTTTTGGAGCCATAGGCGGGCCTAAATGGGATGGCTTGCCGCGTCATCTGCGCCCTGAAAGCGGGCTTTTAAAGCTGCGAAAAGGACTTGGCGCGTATGCGAATTTGCGCCCGGCGATGATATTTGACGAGCTGGTGGATGCTAGCACGCTAAAACCGTCCGTCCTTCAGGGCGTTGATTTTATCGTGGTTCGCGAGCTAACGGGCGGGATATACTTCGGTCAGCCGCGCGAGAAAAAGGAAAACAGCGCCTACAACACGATGATCTACACGAGCGAGGAGATCGAGCGCATCGCAAAAGTTGGATTTGAAACCGCGATGAAGCGCAAAAAACGCGTCTGCATGGTCGATAAGGCAAACGTGCTAGAGACCAGTCAGCTGTGGCGCGAGGTCACGAGCGAGGTCGCAAAGAGCTATCCGGAGGTAAATTTGGAGTTTATGTACGTCGATAACGCGGCTATGCAACTAGTGCGCGCGCCTAGTAAATTTGACGTGATTTTGACGGAAAATCTCTTCGGCGATATCCTAAGCGACGAGGCTGGCATGGTGTGCGGCTCGATAGGGCTACTGCCAAGCGCTAGCATCGGCGGCAAAGTGGGCATCTACGAGCCTATCCACGGTAGTGCGCCAGATATAGCGGGGCAGGGCATCGCAAACCCGGTCGCTACGATACTAAGCGCTGCGATGATGCTTAGATATTCATTTGGCGAAAATGCGGCCGCGCAAGCGATCGAAAATGCCGTAAAAGCCGCACTCGCGCAAGGATACAGGACGAAGGATATAGCGCAATTTGACGCTAAAGAAATTTGCACTACGAGCGAAATGGGCAGTATCGTAGCCTCGCTCGTAAAAAAAGCGTAAAGATGAAAGATACGATTACCGAGGCCCTAATCTACGAGGCTCAAGGGCTAAAAGACGACGCGCTGATAGTTTATAAAAACATCCTAAAGCGCGAGCCTGCAAACGCCGCCGCGATCGCCGCGATAAGGCGTCTAAGCGGCCTTAGCAGGAAAAAAACGGGCGTGAACGAGCAGATGCGCGATTTTTTCGTTAAGATGAAAACGGACGAAGAAATAACCGAATTTAAAAGGTGGCTGATAAAACTATGAAACTAGAAGAAATAGCGAAAATGGCGATAGACGAGGTGGCGATGGAGCTAGAGCGAATGGATGCCGCGCGCGAAAAACAGGACGTATCGCAAGAGACAAACGAAACTAAAGACGGGATAAATTTAACAAATACGCCCGTATCAAGCGGCGACGTAAATTTAACCAATGCCGCGGGCCTTGCAAATTTAGTCGGCGAGATAAGCGTAGTGGACGAGGCTAGCGAGTTTGAGGCGGCTTTGGGTAGCGCGGCAAATTCGCAAAAAACGGCGCCGGAATTTGACGCCGTAGAGGAGTCCGCCCTGAGCACCGCACCGCAAAAAGCCTTCGAGGTCGAGGTTGCGAATTTTACGGGCGAGGAGATATTTCTAAGAAACCTAAAAGAGCGCGTTTTGGTGCTTTTTGAAGGGCTAAACGCGACTAGCGAGGAAAATCTAAAAGACAGGCTCTCGCTCACGCTTAAATTTTTAGAATTCGTGCTGGCAAATGTCGAAAATCGGCTCGAAAATCTGCAAAAATAAAAATCTAAAATGGCTGCGAGATTTTCTCGCGCCCCACACCAAGCGCGCGTATATCGTCGGCGGCTGCGTTCGCGACGCGATGCTGGGTAAAAAAATATCCGACTTTGACGTTGAAATTTACGGCATCGACCCGGCTAAATTTGACGCGCTGATGGCGCAAATCGGCGCTTGCGGCGTGGGCAAAAACTACTTCGTTTATAAATTTAAAAATTTCGACCTTTCCTTACCGCGAACCGAAAATAAAACGGGCGAAGGGCACAAAGCGTTTGAAGTCGTATATACGGACGACGAGCGCGCGGCGTCTTTGCGCCGAGACTTTACCGTAAACGCGATGATGATAAATATCTTTGACGGCTCGTTTTTGGACTTTTACGGCGGAGAGCGCGACCTAAAACGCGGTATCTTGCGTCATATCGACGATGAAAAATTCGCCGAAGATAGCCTACGCGTACTGCGTGCGGTGCAGTTTAGCGCGCGGCTAAATTTCCGCATCGCGCGTGATAGTTTGAGGCTGATGAAACGCCTAAGTATCTCAGATCTTAGCCGAGAGCGCATAAACGGCGAGCTGATGAAGCTTTTTGGCGCTAAATTTCAAGAGGTCGGCTTTTGGTATCTTTATAAACTAGGGCTTTTGGGCAAAATTTTCGGGCTAAATTTGAGCCGCGCCGAGGCGGAAAAATTTGCCGCAAAGCTAAAAAGCGCTGTTAAATTTCTACCCAAACAAAACGGCAAAAAAGACGAGCGCGAGTTTTTATATCTTTTAAACGGCTATTTCGGCGTTAAAAATTTTTACGATTTAGGACTGCCAAAAAGCTTTGAAGCCTACGTTAAAGAACCGTTTTTTTCGCAGCGTCCAAG
>CAUQMN010000191.1:0-3633 GCA_963518765.1 uncultured Campylobacter sp. | reverse complement strand
AAAGCGGCCTTAGCGGGTTTGCCAATAGAATTTTCGTTAAGGCGCTCTATCCTAGAGCCGATCTGATTTTAGCCAACGCACAGGGAAACGCCGATGATCTCGTGCGAAATTTCGGCTGCGACGCCGCAAAAACTAAGGTGTTATATAATGCGGTCGATTTGGCTGCGATAAAAACTCTTGCCGATGAGCCGCTAGAGGGCAAATTTAAGCCGTTTTTTCTAAATATCGGGCGGCTTGATAGCGGTAAAAATCAAGCGATGTTAATAAAAATAATCGCAAATTTAAAAGACGAGCGCGCGACGCTTGGGATACTCGGCAAGGGGCCTTTGCAAGGCGAGCTTCAAAATTTGATCGACGAGCTTGGAGTAAGCTTGCGCGTAAAGCTGCTAGGTACGGATAAAAATCCGTTTAAATTTATCAAAAACGCGCAGTGCTTCCTTTGCGCTTCGAGGTTTGAGGGCTTTTCAAACGTGCTTTTAGAGGCGCTTGCTTGCAAGAAATTTATCATCTCCACCGATCACAAAAGCGGCGCTAGGGAGCTTCTGGGCGACGATGAATACGGCATCCTCGTGCCCGTTGACGACGAAAAAGCGATGGAGACTGCGATGAGGCGAGCGCTTGAGGATGAAAATTTGAGGCGAGATTATGAAAAAAGAGCGTACGGCCGCGTGGCAAAATTTGATAAAAACGCCGTCGCGGCGCAGCTCATAGGATATTTAGAGGGTGAAAATGGCGAGTAAAATTTTAGAATCCCCCGGCAAATTTAAATTTTCAAAGCAAACTTGCTTTTTGATGCTTGCGGCATTTGTTTTTAGCGTGGTTTGCAGGCTGTACTGGGTGTATTGGGCAGGCGAATATCAGCACTTTTTCTGGAACGATCAGCTCATGATTAGCACTAACGACGGCTATGCCTTTGCCGAGGGCGCGCGCGATATGATAGCGGGCTTTCATCAGCCAAACGACCTTAGTTATTACGGCCGTTCGATGCCGACGCTTACGTATTTTTTGTATCAAATTTTGCCTTTTAGCTTCGAGAGCATTTTGCTTTATATGAGCGTGTTTTTTAGCTCGCTTATCGTTATTCCCGTGATTTTGATAGCCAAAGAGTACGAGATGCCCGGCATGGGCTTTGCGGCGGCGCTGCTAGCTAGCATCGCAAACAGCTACTACAACCGAACGATGGCGGGCTACTACGACACCGATATGCTCACGATCGTGGTGCCTGCGTTTAGCGTCTGGGCGATGATACGCCTCGCGCAGAAAAAAAACGTAAACGATCTCATTTTTATCCCGATTTCTATCCTGATAAACGACTGGTGGTATCCGAGCTCATACTCGCTAAATTTTGCGATGCTGGGCGCATTTTTGCTCTACACTTTGGTTTTTGATAGGAAAAATGCGCTAAATTACGAAGCTGTTATTTTGATGATAGTCGCGCTTACGTATATTGATTTTTACGCTAAAAGCGCGCTTGCGGTCGCGCTTTATCTAGCGATGAGATTTCGTCCGCAGATCTGGGATAAGCGCGTCGTAGCCGCGTGTCTAGCTCTTGTCGTAGGTTTACTTGGCTTTAGCGGCGGGCTAAATCAAATTTTATTTCAGCTTAAATTTTACGTATTTCGCGGGGTTTCGGAGAGCAGCGAGCCCGTTTTTCATTTTTACAACGTAAATAAAACTATCATGGAAATGGATGATTTTTCGTTTGAGTTTAACTCGATAAACGCTTTTGCCAAGCGTATCAGCGGGCATATCGCGACATTTGCTCTGTCGCTTGTAGGCATCGCCGCGCTGTGTCTTAAATTTCGCTCCTTTTTGCTCGCGCTTCCGATGCTGGCGCTTGGGTTTTTAGCGCTAAAAGGCGGGCTTAGATTTACCATTTACTCCGTGCCGATTATGGCGATAGGGTTTGGATATTTCGCGGTTCTTTGCGTGGATTTTTTCAAAAAAAGAAAACTTTTAGATAAATTTTGCGCCGTTTGCTTGGCGATATTTTCGGCGGTTTTATTCGTTTATATTGCGGATTATTACGATTTTTTGGGCGACAAATCATCATTCTTTTCGTTAAATTTCGACGACGAGGCGAGGGCTAAGGAATTGGCGTCTCGCGCCGCCGTAGGTATTATTTGCTGGGCGGTTTTTTTTGCGACATCCAAGCTAAACTCGCTCAAAAAACACGCGCTTTTAGAAAAAATTTGCGTCTTTTGTATCGCTGCGCTTTCTTTGATGCCGTGTCTTGAGCACATTTACGTCTATAAGGTCGGCACTGTCTTTGCCAAAAGCGAGGTGGAGAGCCTAGATAAACTACGCAAAATAGCAGGGCGCGAAGACTACGTGCTAGCGTGGTGGGACTACGGCTATCCGATCCGCTACTACGCAGACGTCAAGACTCTCATCGACGGCGGCAAGCACCTAGGCAGGGATAACTTCGCAGTTAGCTTCGCGCTAGCGGCTAATCAACGCATGTCGGCAAATATGGCGCGTCTAGAGGTCGAGTACACCGAGCGAAATTTTAGCGAGAAATTCGGGCTAAATTTGGCGCAGATGATGAAGGACTATAACGCGACTAACGTAAATTCGTTTTTGTATTCGCTAAACGACAAGGATTTTCGCCCCCCGCAAAAAACGCGCGAGATTTACTATTATTTACCGGACTCCATGCTTGATATCTTTAGCACCGTTTTGCGTTTTTCAAACCTTGATCTAAACAGTGGCGAGGAGTACGGGGCGATATTTTATCCGGGCAAGCCTTACTCCATAGACGAGGATACGATAGATATCGGCGGAGGTTTTAGCGTATCGGGCGACGCGTCTAAAGTCTATATCGGCGAGCGCGAAATACCCGTAAATACGTACTTTGAAACAAGCTACGACGAGAAAGACAAGCTAGTCGTCAAAAAGCACGAGATGAACGCGGACGGTAAAATTTATCTCATTTTTATGAAGGATTACAGGCGGTTTTTGGTGCTTGACGAAGCGGTGCTAAACTCGGCCTATATACAGCTTTTCGTACTCGAAAACTACGACAAAGAGCTATTTGAGCCTATCGTTTTAAACGGCGCGGTTAAAATTTATAGGTTGCTAAGATGAGGGCGGTAAATTTGATCAAGGCGCAGGCGTCCGCTAAATTTGCGATAGAGGTTTTTTAAATGGCAAAATTCGGATTTTTATCTCACGCCGATATGAGCATTTACTTTTTCCGCGCTCCGATAATGCGCGAGCTAAAGCGGCTCGGACACGAGGTTTTTGCTATCGCTCCAAAGGGCGACTACACGGATAGGCTAAAAAGCGAGTTTAACTGCGTGACATACGAGCTTGACCGCGCGAGCCTAAATCCTCTAACCGTACTTGAAAACTCAAAAAAGCTAGCCGAGATTTTGCGCGGGCTAAGCTTAGACCTACTGCAAACCTCGGCGCACAAGTCAAACGTATTCGGCACCTTTGCGGCTAAAAAAGCGGGCATAAAGCGCGTGATAAATTTAGTCGAGGGGCTGGGCAGCTTTTATATCGATAACGACCTAAAAACCCGTCTAGTGCGCGCCGCGATCGAGACGCTTTATAAAAAAGCGCTAAAAATGAGCGACGGTTGCGTGTTCGTAAACGAGGCCGATCCGGCGTATTTTCTAGCTCGCGGGC
>CAUQMN010000190.1:0-3637 GCA_963518765.1 uncultured Campylobacter sp. | reverse complement strand
TTGACACAGTAGCGCCGCGACCGTAGCGATCATCAGCAACATCCCGCTGCTAGCTTCGTGTTTTAAAAACTCTTTTATCCCGCCCATTTTGCTTCCTTTTCGTGATTTTGGTGATTATAGCGTATTTTTTTACGGTCGCATGAAATTCGGGCGAATTTAGCTATAATCAGGTCAAATTTAAAGGCAAAATTTGGTAGACGCATCGCTAAATTTGGCTTTGTCGCGCTACTCTTTGCGCCTAAGAGAGGGCGCTTTAAAAATCAAGGAGCGAAAATGAATGAAATTTTAGATATATGTAAGCGCGCAAAGGCCGCTTGCGGCGAGCTTTTAAGACTTGATAGCAGGGCTAAATTTGAAATTTTAAACGCCGTAGCGGACGAGCTGCTAGTGCAAAAAGAGGCTATAAAAGCGGCGAACGCCAAAGACCTTGCAAACGGCGAGAAATCGGGCCTTAGCTCGGCGCTGCTGGACCGCCTAAGGCTAACGGACGCTCGCATCGGGGCTATGGCGCAGGGCGTGCGCGAGGTGGCGGGCTTCGCCGAAGTCGTGGGCGAAAATCTAGGCGGCTGGAGCCATCCAAACGGCATGCAAATCAGCCGAGTGCGCGTGCCGCTGGGGGTGCTCGGCATCATCTACGAAAGCCGCCCAAATGTCAGCATCGACGCGGCGGCTTTGGCGCTAAAAAGCGGCAACGCGGCGATCCTGCGAGGCAGCGCCAGCGCGCTAAATTCAAACATCTTTTTAGTAAATTTATTTAACGAAGCGGGGGCGAAATTCGGCTTACCAGCAGGCGCAGTGCAGCTCGTGGAGAGCGCCGAACGCGAAGCAGTGGCGCAAATGGCGAAAATGAGCGAGTATATCGACGTTTTGATACCGCGAGGCGGCAAGAGCTTAAAAGATTTTATCGCGCAAAACGCGACCGTGCCGATCATCATGACGGGCGCGGGGGTGTGCCACATCTTTGTCGATGAGAGCGCAAATTTGAGCGAGGCCGCGAAGATAATCAAAAACGCCAAAACCCAGCGCCCAAGCGTCTGCAACGCCGTAGAGTGCGTACTTTTACATGAGTGCATTGCGGGCGAAATTTTGCCTGAGCTGCTGCACGAGATGCCGGAAGTCGAGTTTCGCGTGAGCGAGCAGCTGCTAGATGCGTGCGAGTCGGAGTTGCGCGGTTTGGCAAACGTCAAGGCTGCCGGCGAAAGCGACTTTGGCGCCGAGTTTTTAGATCTCGTTTTGGCCGTACGTGCCGTGCGGGACGTAAGCGAGGCTATTAGCTTTATAAACGCGCATTCTAGCGGACATTCGGACGCGATTTTAAGCGAAAACTATGCAAACGTCGAGCGGTTTTTAAACGAAGTCGGCAGCGCGGTCGTCTACGCCAACGCCTCGACGCGTTTTAGCGACGGTAGCGAGTTTGGATTCGGCGGCGAGATCGGCATCAGTACGCAGAAGCTGCACGCCAGAGGACCGATGGGGGTGAGGGAGCTGACGACTTACAAATATATCGTCCGCGGGGATTATCAAACGCGTTAGCGGCTTGTCTTTTTGTCATATGCTTCGTTGGATTTCACTGCGGGCTGCAGTCGCGTATTACATATACGCTCCTTTGCCCTTGCTTATCCGCCTCGTCTATGACAAAAATACCTCGCCTTATCGTTTTACGTTTAAAATGGGGCCAAATTTAAGCCGAATTAGTGTTTTTTCGGTACGGCAAAATACCTAGGTTTTCGACGCGGGCGGCGACTTTTTCGGCGATGAAATTTGACCCGTCGCGAGTCGGCGTACAGGCACGCAAAGGCGAAATTTATGCTAAAATCGGCGTAAATTTAAAGGAAACCGATGAAAAAACTAAAATTTATCTTTGCTCTCGCCGCGACGTTTATTTTTAGCGGCTGCTACGAGACGACGCTGCTTACGCGGGTGCCGATCTCCGCGCTTGTTTCGGACAAAGGTGCGGATGTTAAATCCACGATCGTGCTAACGGACATAACGCCGCAGACGCACGAGACGAAAACTGTAACGGATAACGTGCGTGTTTTCGTCTCGGACGCAAAATTTAAGGATTTTCCGACCGGAGAAACCGCCTACGAGATGAGCGTGAGCGTCGGTAGTGGCGAAAAAGGCGGCAAAAACTCGGATAAGCGCGCCGTGCGGATATATCTAGGCCAAGACGGCGACGTCTACGGCAAGCTTAGTAAAAACATGCTCGAGCAGTACGCGGGCGCGGCGAAACAGGGCGAAGCGCCGACGCTAAAAGCGGCGATCAAATTTGAAAACGACACGAAGGACGTCTATGAGCTGGTCGTGGGCAACGAGTTTAAGGCTAGCGACGAGGCGCAGACGGGCGGCGTTCATACATTGACGCCTGGGCAGGTTACGGGGGCTATCTGGGCGGACAGTGCGGCGGTACGCGAGGCGCTTGCCGGCAAGGCGGTCAAAATCGGCACTCTAAAAAAGGCGGCGAAATGAAAAACGTAAAAATAGGCTTTATCGGCGGCGGAAATATGGGCGGCGCAATGATAGAGGCGCTTTGGTGCGCGCAATCTGACGAAGCAGACACGGGGCGAAGCTCGGCCGAGGACGAGCGAAAATCTAGCGGCGGTAGCGAGGCGCAAAGGGCGGAAAATTTAGAGCAAACGGATAAAAACGCGAGCTTGCGCGAATGCGAAAAAAAGACGAAATTTGAAATCATAGCCTGCGCCAGAAGTAAAAACGAAGCCTTGCGGCAGAGATTCGGCGTAAAAATAGCCGCGAGCGAAACGGATCTAGCGCGCGAAGCGGACGCGGTCGTGCTGGCTACTAAGCCCGCTAGCTACGAGGCTATCTTGCGCCTGATTGCGCCTGATCTTGCGGGTAAAATTTTGCTTCTTTTGGCGCCGAATTTTGACATAAAACGCGCTAGGCAAATCGTAGGCGAGAGCGTTTATATCGCTCGCGCGATGCCAAATATAGCAGCTTGCATCGGCGCGTCGGCCACGGCTATTTGCTTTGACGCGGGATTTAGCGAGTCTAGGAAAGAGAGCGTGCGCGAGATAATCGCAAAAATAGGCAAAATTTACGAGATAGACGAGACCGGGTTTGCCGCATTTACGGGCATCGCAGGCAGCCTGCCCGCATATGCGTGCGCCTTTATCGAGGCTGCGGCCGATGCCGGCGTGCGGGGCGGACTGCCTAGGCAGCTTTGCTACGACGCCGTCTGTGCGGCCGTAGAAGGGACGGCGCGTCTGATCCAAAGCGGCAAGCACCCGGCCGCGCTAAAAGACGAGGTCTGCTCGCCGGCGGGAACCACAATCGAAGGACTTGCCGCGCTTGAAAAAAGCGGATTTCGCGGCGCTTTGATGGATGCCGTCGCCGCTTGCATCGCCAAAGTGCGGGGTTAGGCTCGCGGCTTTTGCTTTGCCGATTAATTTAAGTCTAATAATTTTATGCGTTTTGTATTTGCATGAAATTTCTGTTTGCGACCAAATCTCTCGTCTAAGCCGAAAAACGCTCCGCCGCGTTTTTGCCGTAATAGCGCGTTAAATTTTAAAAAGAGACCGATAAAGATTATTCCCGACGCTACTTGCGGCGTTAAATTTATTTGCTAGCGAGCCGGGCCTTTCGCCATTGCTGGCCGCAGATACGCTAGAAAAGGTCA
>CAUQMN010000189.1:0-3640 GCA_963518765.1 uncultured Campylobacter sp. | reverse complement strand
AGCAAAAAGACTAAACAAGGATTTGAAACGATAAAAGAAATCGCATACATAGCGGACTTTACGTATTTTATGGGCGGGCAATTTTATATCGAGGACGTTAAGGGCTACAAAACGCCCGAGTATAAAATAAAGGCAAAAATGCTAAGAAAAAAGATAGCAGGCGGCGAAATAGATGCCGTATTCGTGGAGAGCTGATTGAAATACGATACCGATAGGTTTTATAAAATTTCGGCATTTTTCGAAGATAACTTCTGTTTCATGGCGCTCGTGATTGAGCTTAGGTTAGGCATAGATAGGAGGCGGGCAAATAAAGAGCTATTGCACGGGCGGTATAAGCCCGAATATCTTGACGCGCTAGAGGGCGTGCGTTCGGAGCTTAAGGCCGACCCGGCGAAACCATATAAAGAAGCCGTATTCGCTACAATCCCTAAAACGGACGTTATCTTTAGCCGCGACGACTTCGCAAACATCGAGGCGTATAGCGTATTTGAGAGGTCATATGATAGGACGGGCAAGGCAAAGCGAGAAAAGGCGAAAAGTAAAACTAAACGCCCGCGTAGGGTTAAAAAAGAACAACTAGAGTTTAAATTTTAAGGGGAGCGGGTGGCGAAGCTATCAGAGCAGGTAAAAAAATTAATAATAGCCGACCACTTGACGGGCAAATTTTCGCAAAGAGAGTTGGCTAAAAAATACGATTTATCCACCAGCACGATAAATAAAATTACAAAAGGGGTGGAAGCCAAAAACGAACACCTAGTGAACGCCCAAGTAGCGTTGCTGTCGGCAAGAGAAACATTACCGCCCGAACAAACGAACGCGATCGCGAACGCTGCGAGAGACGAATTTTATAATAGGCGGCTGATCGAAAACGCCACTCAAAAAAACCTAGCAAAAATTACTGAAATGCTAGATAAAAACACCAAATACGAAAAGGTGGGCGTCGGCGACGGGGTGCAAACTTTCGAACCGGTGGAACTAAACGCAAATGATTACAAAGCCTTGCAAGACGCGATAGATAAAGCAAGTCTAACGCTAGGCGTAAATCCCCGCTTTTCAAATACTACGATAAACAACGCAAACGTAAGCCAAGAAGCACAAATTCAACAGATCGTGATAAGCAAAGATGAGTAAACTAGAAGTCAAGCTGCTACCGCACCAATACGAGCTATTAGCCGACACAAACACGATAGTTAGCGGTTACGGCGCGGGCAAAACATACGCCGCGGTTAGAAAAGCCTTGCAGCTGGCATTTCTAAACCCCGGTTGCGCGGGCGTGATAACCGAGCCTACCTATCCGCTTTTGCGAGATATTTTATTCGGCGATCTTGAAAATGCGCTCGTCGAGTGGCGCGTGCCGTATAAATTTAATAAATCAAGCGCGGTATTTACTCTGGACGTAAACGGCGCAAAAACGCCTATTTTATGCCGTAGTATGGAAAACTGGGAGCGACTTATCGGCATAAATGCCGCTTGGATAATATGCGACGAGTTTGATACGTCAAAGACCGAGATCGCCCTAAAAGCTTATGAGAAGCTACTGGGGCGTTTAAGAGCCGGCAATACTAGGCAATTTATCATTACCACTACGCCCGAGGGTTTCCGCGCCACTTATCAAATTTTCATAGAAAAAGGCGGCGATACTAAACGGCTAATAAAAGCAAAGACCGCCGACAATAAATACCTGCCGCCCGATTTTATAGACACGCTAAAGGAACAATACCCCGAAAATCTGCTTAAGGCGTATTTAGAGGGCGAATTCGTAAATTTAACCAGCGGCACCGTGTATAGCTATTTTAGCCGCGATACCCACGCAAGCGCTGAGGTTATCAAAGAGGGCGAGACGCTACACATCGGCGCGGACTTTAACGTCGGCGGCTGCATAAACGTAGTCTGCGTAGAGCGAGCGGATAAAAAAGGCGTAATAACCACGCACGCGGTGGATGAGGTTATTAGTTACGATACCTACGCTATGGCGCAGACGCTAAAAGATAGATACAAGGGGCATAAAATTATTATTTATCCCGATGCTAGCGGACAAAACAGGAAAACTAGCGCGAGCGAAACGGACGCGCAAATTTTAAGAGGCGCGGGGCATTTGGTATTCGTCAATCACTCAAACCCGAGCATTAAAGACCGCATAAATTGCGTAAATAATCTATTCGATAAACGCCGCTTGCTAATAAACGTCGCTAAATGCCCGAATTTGACAAAGGCGCTAGAACAGCAAGCGTGGGATAATAAAACCCAGCTACCCGAAAAAAGCGACGCGCACCCGGCAAATGATGATTACAACGACGCGCTAGGGTATCTAATCGCGTATAAATACCCTATCGCGGCGCGAGATTACCAAATCAAGGTAGTCGGCATTTAGTAGTAGAATGCAAAGAAAAAAGGCTTTTTATGGCAGTTAATGAAAAACACCCAGAATATTTAAAAAATTTAACCAAATGGCAGCTAATGCGCGATGCTTTGGCGGGCGAGGTGGCAAAAGAAAAATACGTGCCTAAACTAAGCGATCAAGAAGCAGAGGAATACAGCGCCTACGTGGGGCGCGCCGAGTTTTACAACGCGACGGCTAGAACGCAGGTCGCGCTCACGGGGCTACTGTTTGCCAAGCCGCCTAAAGTAGAGTTGCCCGAAGCGCTAAAGACGATCGGCGAAAATATCAGCCTGGATGATGACACGTTAGAATCTCTTGCAAAAAATATCGCTGACGAGTGCCTAAGCGTCGGGCGCTGCGGCGTGCTTGTAGATCTGCCGAGCGTTGAAAAGGCGGATTATTCCAAGCTGGAAGCCGAGCGATTAAATTTAAGAGCCTACGCCACGCTTTATAAGGCCGAAAACATTATCAACTGGAAAACTACGAAAATAAACGGCTCAAACGTTACGTCGCTCGTGGTGCTAGCAGAAACCTATGCCGAGCCGACGCAGGACGAGTTTGTAGATAAGATAAAAACGCGCTACCGAGTGCTTGATTTGCACGAGGGCTACTACCGCCAAAGGGTATTTGGCGAAACTAAGGCGGGGAATTTTGAAGTAGTAAGCGAAATTTATCCGAGCGCGAACGGGCAAAAGCTTGAATATTTGCCCTTTACGTTTTTTAACGTGAACGACTTAAAAACGGCGGTAGAAAAGCCGCCTTTGCTTGATCTGGCGCGGGTTAATATCAGCCATTTTAGAAGCGAGGTAGATTTAGAACACGGCACGCACTTTACGGCGCTACCTACGCCTTACGTTACGGGTTATCAGGGCGAAACGGAGGGTAAGCTAAAAATAGGCTCGACGGCGGTTTGGGCGATAAATAGCCCCGATGCCAAAGTAGGCTTTTTAGAATTTATCGGCGCGGGGCTATCTACGCTTGAAAACCGTATTGCGGTCAAAGAAAAAAGGATGTCGATTTTGGGCGCGCGGCTTTTGCTAGACGAAAAAAAGACGGCGGAGGCTACCGAAACCTTGCAAATGCGAAAGAGCGGCGAAAACGCCGTGCTAACTAGCGTAGTGGCGACGATTAGCGAGGGGATAGTATCGTTTTTAAAAGACATTGCCTTTTTTGAAAATATCGCGGGCGAGAATTTGATTTATGAGATAAATACCGACTACAACCTAACTATGATTGAACCGCAGCTTTTAGCCCAAATCA
>CAUQMN010000188.1:0-3644 GCA_963518765.1 uncultured Campylobacter sp. | reverse complement strand
TTACCGGCGGTATCGGCGAAAACGCCCCGTATAGCCGCGAGAAAATCTGCAACGATCTCACGCACATGGGCATCAGGATCGATCACGAGCTAAATTTCGCCGCTAGCGGCGGTATACGCGATCTAAGCGCCCCTGACGCAGCGGTAAAAACTCTCGTCGTACCTACTAACGAGGAGCTAGAAATCGCGCTAGAAACAAAACGGGTGATAGAAACTCTCTAAATTTGACCGCTTAAATTCGGGCTTTTGCCCGCCGTATTTGCCGCAAAAACCGCTTTGATTTAGCGCTTAAAGCAAATTTAACGAGTCGCTTCTAGGGCTCGGTCAAATTTGATCTTAAATTTACGATTAAAAACGGCGGCAAATTTCAAATTTACGCTGAGCCAAATTTGACTCCAAATCTACCGAATTTTAAAAATCCTCGCTCAAATTTACTCGCCCGATTTACTTTATTTTAAGCCGCGCTCGGTCAAAATTTACGTAAATTTTAATCAAAAGCGAGCAAATGACCCTTTCGCAAGCATTTTTATTAACCGTAAAAAAACAAAAAGAGTGCCGAGCCGCAGCGGCTGGAACGCCTAGTTTTATTGCCCTTTGCGTCGGCATTTTTGCTCTATTTTTCGCAGGGCTTAAGGTCTTTGATCTAGGCAGCGGGGCGGCTTTGGTTTTGCTTGTGCTGTTTTTTGGCTTGTTATTTTGGGTGCCTGCAAAGCTAAAAAGTATAGGCAAAGCGCAGGATGAATATAACGAATTTTACAAAGAAGTTTTCGTTCGCGCGCTTATCGGCGAGATAGACGAGAGCTTTACGTATAGCGCTTACGGCGGCATCTCGCAGAGCGAATTTAACGCGGCGGGGATTTATAGACCGAGCACATTTTATAGCGAAGATAGCGTGCGCGGCGTATATAAAGGCGTCAAATTTAGCTTATGCGAGGTGATCAGCCACGAGCGCGAATACCCTCGGATAAATAACAAATACGTCGCCGCATTTATCCTGCTAAAATACGCGTTTGATAAGTATTCAGACTTCAAAGGTAGCGTGCTAAAGTGCGAGTTTAACAAGAAATTTCGCGGCAAAACGGTCGCCGTGAGTAAGGATTTTAACACTAAATTTCTAGGCGAAAAAGAGTTGCTAGACGACGTCAAATTTAACGAAAATTTTAGAGTTTTTACGACGGATAAGGTGGAGGCGAGATACCTTCTAACGCCTGCGTTTATGGGCAAGCTAAATATACTAAAAGCCTACAAAAACACTCTAAAATCGCCAAGCGCCGCCTTTATGGATAACAAATTTTATCTATTTTGCTTTAGCAGGAGAAATTTTTTCGAGGGGCGGCTTTTTGATAAACTAGACATCGCCGAGGCTCGCCGCGAGCAAAGATACGTGAGGCAGATGCTTAGCGTCATCGACGAGCTAAATTTGAGCTTAGATATTTATCTAAAATAATTTTCGTAAGCGATTTTACCACTAAATTTAGGCTCTTTGGGTTTGAAGTTTTTGTGCGACGTAAATTTATGCGCGTTACCGCAAAAACACGACTTCAAGCTTAAATTTTTGCGTAAATTTGCCCTCTTTTGCTAAATCCGAACGCAAAATTTAGGTTTATCGCTACCTCGTAATTTAGTGCGCTTAAATTTATCGCCTTTTGCCGTTTAAAGCTTTATTTGCGACATTAAATTTATACAAAGATTAAACGATTTTAGACGGGCAAAATAGCGCAGATTTTAGCTATAATGCTTTTCAATTTTTTATAAATTTAAGGAAAATATCTTGAAATACGCGCTTGATTGCAAGGATAGTTTTGAAAACTCGTTTATATTTTGGCTCACGAGATACGTCAAATTTAAGCTTAGCTCGCTCTCAAACAAAGAGCTTCGCGACCCAAAGGCGCTAGCAAGCGTAAATTTCGCTCTTAGTCGTGAGATAAAAAACATCGACCAGCTAGACGGCCTCGTAAAATCGGCTAGAAACGCGGGACTAACCGGCATAAATACATACTTTAATCCGCTTAAAAAGATATTCGAGACGCTCAAATTTTACGAGCTAGAGAGCCTAAAGCAGATCGACGAGGAGCTACTAAGCGAGGTGCTAGCTAGCGTCACGGGCGGGCTTAGCGACGCGAGTAAGAAAAACTACCGCATAAGCGCGATAAATTTTTTCGCATTTTTGGATAAGCAAAACGAAGAGGATGGCAAGGCGCACGTCTTTGACATCGAGCTAAAAAACTGGGGCGGCGTGGGCGGAGCGCGCGGGCAAAAACTGCCTGAGTTTATGAGCGAGGATGAGGTTAAGAGATTTTTGGAAGCGATCGAAAATGCAGACTTTAAAAGCAATGCCAATCGCAATAAGCTCATCATCAAAATTATCATTTTCACCGGCATCCGCGTGAGCGAAGCGCTAAACCTAAAGCGCAAAGATATAACCGAGGACGGCGAGCTCTACGTCATAAGAATCCGCGGCAAAGGCAACAAATACCGCGTCGTCATGATAAAACGCCGCCTCATCGAAGCCCATCTGGACGCGATCGCGATAAACTATATAAATAAAGAAGGCTATCTTTTTATCAATAAAAAAGGCACTCGCCTAACGCAGGCCTACGTGAGCCGCATCGTCGAACAAATCCTTTTTAAGGCCGGTATCCGCAAGGAAAAAAACGGCGCTCACATGCTGCGCCATACCTTTGCCACGATGCTTTACAAAAAGCAAAAAGACCTCGTTTTAGTGCAAGAAGCGCTCGGGCACGCAAGCCTAAACACTTCGCGCATTTACACGCATTTTGATAGCGAAAAGCTAAAACTCGCCGCGCAGGTGGCCGAAGAGCTAAGCGAGGAGTAACGTAGCTAAGCCCGCTACTTGGGCATTTAAAAAGCCGTAATCCTCGCGCTTTGCTTGCCCGTCTGCGATGTATTTTTCGGAAAAATTTAATTTCGGACTTTAAGGATTTTGATGCGATACATTTTTAAAAATTATTTTAGATTCTTGCTCGATTTTTAGCGTTTGTTCAAGCGCGGATTTTGCCCTTTTTGTCCAATTTACCGCATAAATTCATGTTTTTACGGCGTAAGCCTCGCGTATTTATCACGTTTTAAAAACGAATAAAACGAGAAAAATTAGCTAAATTTGCACGGTACTTTCAAAAAACCAAAAATGATTTTTTACTTTCTAAATTTTTTAAAAATTTTAGGCGGTTTTATATGTTTTTGAGGCTGGATTATGAGTTTGGCCGTAGGTTTAAAATTTAAGAGCTTTTTGGGATTAACCCGCAAAAATATTAAATATTTTTCTCGGATTTGATTTGGCTTACTAAAAATATATTGTAAATTTAAAATTTACTGCCGCTTTGTATACGTTATCATGACACGGCTATACCTTTTAAAAAACCGCATCTTTTTAAATACGTGGCGGCAAACAAATCTACTGCTATGCTTTATCCTAGCCTGTTTTAATTTGAAAGCTTTATAAAATTTACGCAAATAGCGCCGCTGCTTACTCCCGAGTCGCCGTATTTTTGTATCAAATTTAACGTAAAATGCGAGATTTGTTAATCCTAAAGTACGAAATATCTATGGATACGTATGTAGTTTATGACCGTAAAATTTAATAAACCGCATTAACATACGGCAAATTTACAAAAATACATAATA
>CAUQMN010000187.1:0-3659 GCA_963518765.1 uncultured Campylobacter sp. | reverse complement strand
GCCACGCACCTCATAGCCAAATTTATCTTTAAATTTAGCTAAGTCGCTTTTTATGATTTCAAAATACTCTTCTTTGCTATATTGATCAAACTCGCAACACCAAGTATTCGGGTCTAGCGTAGAATTTATTAGTCCATGATCGTGTCCGTGATAAGCTATTTCATAGCCGCAATCTAATATAAAATTTAAAAATTTTTCGAATTCAACTCTCTCAAAAATATCGTTAATTATAGATTTATCTTTGTCCCAGTAAGCTCCTTTGCCAAAAGGTAAAAAAAATGTGATTTTTATTTCCGGATATTTTTGCAGCAAATTTTTATCAAGATAGCTAAAAATAGATTTATCGCTCAGCGCTGCATAACCCGCATCGAAAAATGGGAAAATTTTTTCATAATCTTTTTTAAAATATCCGTCGCACAAATCATCTATTCCCAATAAAATCGGCGACAAGTAATCGTCTTTCCACTTGGCTTTTTTAAGCATCCATATCCTTTGTTTTTTGATAATATAAATACATATGATCAAATATAGGTATTTGATTTATTGGGGTATAAAAATCGATAAAATTCATAAATTTACCGAATACCTTTGAAGCGATAGGTATCTTTTTAAATGGGTTAAACATGCCGCCTGAAGTATATTTTGTTTTCCTTAAGACGAATCCTTTCTCGGATATAAATTTATCTAAGTATACCTTGGAATAAAAATTTAAATGCTCCGGCTGACTAAACATATGCCATCTGAAATTTATTTTATATAACAATTGAGCCTTCAAACTATGCAGATAAGGAACCATAATCACTAAAACCCCATTTTTTTCTACGAGTTGCGTTAATCTATCTAGTATAGGCACAGGATCTTTTAAATGCTCCAAAATAGCATAGCAAGTCACCGCGTCAAATTTTTTATCTTTAAAGTCTATATTTTCAATAAATTCCTCGTAAATATTTAGTCCTCGTTTTATTGCTACTTCAGCACTTGATTTTGATAGTTCTATACCGTATTTTTCTACGTCTGCATCAAAGTGCATCAAAAAATCTCCCGTTCTGCAACCAAGATCCAATATACTATTTATATTCGGTTGTATAGAATATATAATCCTTTTTTCATTATCCCAGTATCTATCTTTTTTAAAAGTTACGTCATACGAGCTTATATTTTTATCTCCTAGACTATCATACAACAGCCGAAGATCATAATCGTGCTCGTTTATATCAAAAAAATAGCACTTACAACTATCACAAAAATATAATGTATAGTCCAAACTATTGTATATACTTCGCATTTTTTTTAGTGGAGTTACATCGCTTGCTTTACAAAATTTACATTGCATCCAAAACCCTTTTTGTTTTATCATATAGATCATCTAAATTTCTATTTTTAAACAAAATTGTTCCCTCTGGCCTATCGCATACATCGCTTGCTATCGCAGGACATCCAAAATATAAGGCTTCTGCAATACTAACACCATACCCATCGGTATTCGTAGGTCTTATCATTAAACTAGCCTTTTTAAATATAGGCCAAAGCTCTTTTTGCCCCGTCAGAAAATAAAAATTTTCCTCTAAATTTAACTCTTTTATACGCAGATGCATTTTATCTATATACTCCATATTGACCTTTTCGTTTGCTAGCGCAAAAATAAACCCTAAATTTGGATAGATGTTTTTTAGCTTAGCCGTAAGTTCTATACACATATCAAGTCCGTATAGGTCGGTATTTTTATAAAAAACTAAACTAGACGCATTCGCTACCAATAACTTATCTTTTTTTGATATAAAATCGAAAATTTCTTGCGGATAGGTTTTTAATATACTTTCTTCATCACACAATATAGGTGGTAAAAAAGCATTTTTTACTATAATTTTATCATTTTGTAACCCTAAATCAAGTAAGAATTTTACAAGATGAGAACTTACTACCTGTATATATTCTGATTTTAAAATAGCATTTTTCAATAAAAATTTCATTATAAAATTACTATTTTTATAGCTATTTTGTAAGCCTTCTCCATGAGAAACTATAATATATTTATTTCCTCTAAATATTTTTGAAAAAAGCAATGCAATTCTTTTAACCATTGATGGAGAGTGATAAATAAAAGTTTTATCGCTATTTAAAAAAATTAATTTAATAAAACCGATCCTATTAATATTATTTTCGTTAACAAAGCCTATAGAGCTATCATTATTGGACCTTGATAATCTATATAGATAAACAGATATTCCTCCAAGTGGAGGCGGCATAGGTCCTATATGCAAAATCCTACTATTCATAATTTTTTATCCTATTCTCTATCCACCTAAACTTACCGTTTGATGTAAAATCAATCCTATCTACATACCTTATATTTATATCTATACTTTGTCCATATATTTTCTTTAAATCCAAAATAAGCGTATCTACCTCTTCTTTAAAATGTTTATCTAACAATACATTTTGATCTTTTACCTCAAGAACTAAATCAAATAATTTTAACTCATATTGAATAATTTTAGCAGCATTAATATAAAATAAATGCTTAAACGGAAATGTGACGACTGCGGGCGGAATCAAATCCCCATTTTCATTATAAGTATAATCCTCCTGTCTGCCGATTATATCCTTAATAACTGGATATAGAGCATCGTTTGAGCTGCTTAAAATACCTTCAGCCACATCCGACATTTGGTATCTTATAATCGGCATAACCTCATTTATAAAACCTGTTGCAATAATTTTATTTTCATAGTCTGTTTCAAATATACCATATGTCGGTATAAAATGATATAATCTATCGTTATTCCATGCGCCTAATGCCACTTTTTCAGTCTGACCATAATGCGAAATTTTTTGACAATGAAAAACTTCATCTATAATACTCATTTGCCAACCATATAGTACCTCTGATGCTAGCATTATTCCTTTTGGCTGATAGTGTATTTCTGATTCTTTTAATAATTTTGCAAATTTAACTATCGCCGATGGATACCCATGAATAAAATTATATCCTATTTTTAATATACGTTTTATAATAATATCTATATTATGAATATCCATTTTTATAATATTAATTCTTAAAACTCTTTCGTCTGGTAAGAAAATAAAATCTTTATTGCTATCTACGAAACCTCTAAATTCAATCCTACCATCGCCAGGAACATAACCAATCCTTTTCCATTGATAAAAGATAGATGCTAATTCTCGTAGTCTAGTTTTGTTATCCTCATATATTTCCAATGTTTTTCCGGTTGTTCCACTCGTATAAGCCTTTTTTAAATGCGCTATAGAAACGTCACTACGCACCATATCTTTAGAGTTATTTCTTATTTCGTCTTTTGTTAATATCGGTATTTTCTTTAAATCAGAGATTTCATTTAACATGGAAGGATGAAAGCCAGCAGAATCATATTTTTCTTTATAGAATGTTGTTTTATAGTATGCGATACCAACAATATGCTTTAATGATTCAAACTGATATTTTTCGATATATTTGATATTTTCTGTTTCGTTATTCAAGAGCAGGTTGTAGAAGTCGTAAAATTCTTTGTTTAACTTTCTAATCCTATATGGTATAATAGCATAAAGCCTTCTTGCAAATGCCTCTAAAATATAGTTTGATTTAATAATTTTTTTTATACTGTCAATCATATCAAAAACGAAATCTCCGTCGTCTGCAC
>CAUQMN010000186.1:0-3700 GCA_963518765.1 uncultured Campylobacter sp. | reverse complement strand
CTACAAGGATACGGGCTATCTTAGACACTGCAAAAACTGGGTGCATGATTTTATAAAAGAGTGCGGAGTTTACGGCGAGCAGGTGCTTTTTATCCCGTACGCCGGAGTGCGACGCACGAACGACGAATACGAGCAAAAAGTCATCGACCGACTAAAATATAAAAATATCGCGTCTATCCATAAATTTAGCGATCCAAAGCGCGCCGTAGCCGAGGCTAAAGCTATCTGTATAGGCGGCGGAAATACCTTTGCGTTGCTTTACTATCTTTATAAATTCGATTTAATTGAAATAATTAAGCAAAGAGTAGAGGCTGGAGTGCCGTACTTTGGCTGGAGCGCTGGCGCAAACGTCGCCGGAAGCACGATAATGACCACAAACGACATGCCTATCATCATGCCAAAAAGCTTTGACGCGTTAAATATCTTCCCGCATCAGATAAATCCGCACTTTATCAGCGGTAAGATCGCCGGACACAACGGCGAAAGTAGGGAGGAGAGGCTGGAGGAGTTTTTGATAGTAAATCAAAAAAGCCTAATCTACGCGCTGCCTGAAGGCACGGCTCTAAGGATAAAGGGAGAAAACGCAACCGTGATGGGCATGGATGAAAGCTGCGTCTTAAAAATGGCGTATCAAAAAGAAACCGAGCTTATCAAAGTCGGCGAGAGCTTTAAATTTTAGCCGTTTGGCTCGCGATCAAATTTAACTAGCGGGCTAAAATCGGCAAAAACGTTCTTTAAAATATTCGTTATGATTTGGCGAAATTTGGCGAAAATCTCAAATTTGAGGCGCGATTTTTTAGAGGCCCGCAAATTTTAGATAAAAGCTCACCGATAAATTTAAACGAAAAGATTAAATTTGACTCAAATTTAGCGCGCAAAACTTAGGCGGCGTAAATTTGATCTAAAATTGAAATAAACACAAAACGAAAGGGAGTAAAAATGGCTACTGCTAAGCTAATCTGTGCGGTCATAGGCTTGATCGCTGTCGTGTTTTTATTGGTCAAAAAAAGAGAGACCAAAACCGTTCTCATCGGCGTGGGACTCGTACTCTGCGTCATCTGTCTAAATCCGCTCGGAGCGCTTGAGAGCTTTACGAAATCGATGACTTCGGCCGGCCTTATTAAAGCCATTTGCGCCAGCATGGGCTTTGCTTACGTTATGAAGGTGACCAAGTGCGACCAGCACCTAGTTTTGCTACTTACCAAGCCGATGAAAAATATCGGATTTTTGCTGATTCCGGCTACCTTCGTGCTCACCTATCTCATCAACATCGCCATACCGTCGGCCGCGGGCTGTTCGGCTGCGGTGGGAGCTACGATGATACCGCTTTTGATGGCATCTGGCGTACGTCCTGCGATGGCGGGAGCGGCTGTGTTTGCGGGTACTTTTGGCGGCGTACTAAGCCCGGGCTCCGCGCACAACGTCTTTGTGACCGACATGGTAAATAAAGCTAACGAGGCTTTGCTTGCCGCAGGTAAGATTACTCAAGCTGCGCCTAAATACACCGTTCAAGACGTCATCGGCGTGCAGTTTCCAAACGCCGTTGCCGCTGGTATCGTCGTCTTGATCGTGCTTAGCGTGACGGCAATCGTCCTTAAAGATTATCAAAAAGGACAGGATTTTTCGCCTAAATCTACAAGTAACGCGGGCGAAGCGACGCAGACGAAGGTAAATTTGCTCTTTGCCCTAGCGCCTCTCATCCCGCTAGTTATATTGGTCGTCGGAGCGGTAATAAGTAGCTATGCTAGGGATTTTTTCTTGACGAATTTAAATAGTATCGTAGCTGTGCTGGGCGATCCGCGGGGAGTTAGCGTCGAGAAATTTTTCGGCGATCATTACGGTCTTTTTGTGGCGATTAAGTATTTTAGCTGGATGAATATGGGCGTGGCCGAGGCTATGATCCTTGGCGCTATCATCGCGGTTTTCATCACGTGGACGAGCCCTGAAAAGATAACCAAAGAGTTTTTTAACGGTATGGGCAGCGCATACGCCGAGGTCATGGGTATCATCATCGCTGCGGGCGTTTTCGTCGCGGGTCTACAGGCGTGCGGCGCGATCGGCGCAGTCACCGAGTGGCTAAAACACTCTCAGGAGTTCGTGCGCTACGGCGGTACTTTCGTGCCGTATCTCATGGGTACGGTTACAGGCTCAGGCGACGCGGCTACTATGGCGTTTAACCAAGCTATCACCGTTCATGCCGCCGATCTTGGCTTCGCGCAGGATAAACTAGGCATGGCCGCTGCGATCTCGGGCGCGCTAGGCCGCTCGTCGTCTCCTATCGCGGGTGCAGCGATCGTGTGCGCGGGTCTAGCGATGGTTAGCCCGGTCGAGATAGCTAAGCGAACGGCTCCGGCGATGGCGATAGCCGTGTGCGTTATAGCGTTTTTTATGCTCTAAATTTACGGAGCTAAAATTGATAAAGTCGGCGCCTTGCCGACTTTTTTACGCGGAGGGCGTTTGCCGCCTTTTTTTAAATCTCTAAATTTTAGAAAATTATTTAAATTTAATCTTTACGCGCGTCGTTTCTCTTAAACATGCGCTTTTTTCTATCAAAATTACCTGGTCAAATTTGCCGTGCAAAGGCGGCTAGTGTTATTTTTGAGCAAATTCTTTATAGCGGTCGCAGGCTAGCTTGGGCTTCATTTCGCACTCTTTTTTGAGGTATTTTTCGGCTGCGTTTACGTCCTCTTTGATGCCTCGTCCTTGCGCGTATAGATAGCCCTAGGTCGTAGCATCCCCCGCCGCTACCCATGTCGCAGGCTTTGGCGTAAAATTCGCTAGCTTTTGCGTAGTCTTGCTTCACGCCGCTTCCGTTGTCGTATAAAAAGCCTAAATTTGAGCAGCCGGCGCCTTTACCTAGATTGCAAGCCTTTGAGTAGAGCTCGGCCGCTTTTTGATAGTCTTGCGAGGCTCCTTCCCTAGCGTTGTCGTGCAAGACGCCAAGCTCGTAGCAGCTTGCACCGTTTCCGCCGTTGCACTCCTTTTGCAGCGCGTCTAAATCGGCGCCGATCGCCAAAACCGCGCTTATCGCCAGAAATCTCTTTTCTATTAAATTTGCTCCCGTTTCACATTTACGCAAAGCGAGCTTAAATTCGGGCGAGCAGGTTAAATTTGACGTAAATTTGGGTTATTGCCGTAAAGATGCGGGTTTTGCGCGCAAGTAGACGAAGCGTCGCCAAAAGCCAAAGAAAATCAAATCAAATTTAGCCTGGGCGACGGTTCGCAAATTTAAAAAGTAGCCTAAAAATTTAAGCACGAAAACACTTTTAAAAATTTTTAAAACAAAAACACGCTCCCTAAAAAAGCATAAATTTAAAAAGCGAGCCGTTCTCTAAAAGCACGCAAATTTGAGAGCGCATTCGCCCTCAAATTTGATCCGGTTTATTTCTCTGCTATGATTTTAATTATCTCGCAGACGACATTGCTGGCCGCGCGTAGCGATTTTACCGGCAGGTACTCGTAGATGGAGTGAAAGTTATGCGCGCCGGTAAAGAGATTTGGGCACGGTACGCCCTTTTCCGAGATGACGGCGCCGTCGTAGCCGCCACGCATCGGGATGACTTTGGGTTCTATGTTTAGGCGCGCGTAGGCTTGCTTGGCCGCGACGACGGGTAGGCTGTTTTCGCCGCCCGCTAGGTAGTTAAATACGTTTTTGTAGCGGTCTTTTAGACTGATTTGAATTCTGTGCGCGCCGTAAATT
>CAUQMN010000185.1:0-3715 GCA_963518765.1 uncultured Campylobacter sp. | reverse complement strand
CCAAATACCTTTTTCGTCGTTACCGCCTCGCCGTATGCCGTCTCGATATCGGCGTTGTTGCTAAAGTGATGCTTGTAGGCAGGCATTATAGAGCCCGGCACTACGGAGGTCGGCTCTTTCATGTGATTTTCATGCCAGTCGGTGGTGCGGTAGTTGCCCACGCGCCAAAGGTCGGGGCCGGTTCGCTTTGAGCCCCAAAGATGCGGGCGGTCAAACGCATACTCACCGCTAAGCGAATACATGCCGTATCTATCGGTCTCGGCCTTAAAAGGTCGAATTTGCTGCGTATGGCAGGCGTTACAGCTATCTTTCATATACACGTGTTTGCCCGCAAGCTGTAAAACAGTCGGCGGCTTGGTTCCCTCTAGCGGCCTAGCCCTGTTGGCAAAATCAGGTAAAATCTCGATGACGCCCGCATAGGCGATAAATATAAAAACCATAACCGCGAAAAAGAAGGGATTTTTCTCTAACCAACTAAACATTAGCAACCTCCTTTACGCCCGCAGGACTCGCGCTTAGCGGCTCTTTTTCGAGCGCTTTGGCGCCAAAACTCTTGTAGATATTATAAACAAATATAAAAAATCCAAGCAGATAAAGCAGTCCGCCCACGGCTCTGATCCAGTAGTACGGCACGATATTTATCACCGTATCGATAAACGAGTAGGCTAAATTTCCGTATTCATCCGTCGCGCGCCACATCATACCCTGAGTGATGCCCGCGATCCACATCGATGAAAAGTAAAGCACTATGCCGATAGTCTGTATCCAAAACTGAGTTTCCATCAAGGATTTTGAGTAAATTTCGCGTTTAAATACGCGAGGCGTCATATGATAAAGCGCCGCCATTGTCATAAAGCCGACCCAGCCTAGCGTACCGTCGTGCACGTGACCCGGCACCCAGTCGGTAAAGTGCGCAAGGGCATTTACGGACTTGATCGCTAAAATCGGACCCTCAAGGGTAGAAAACATATAAAACGTAGAGCCTAAAATCATAAATTTGATAAGAGGATTTTCTCTGAGCTGCTGCCACTCGCCGCGCATCGTTAGAAGCATATTTATCGCAGATCCCCAGGACGGCAGTATCAAAACCACCGAAAACACAGAACCCATCGTCTGCATCCAATCAGGCACCGCAGAGTAGATCAGATGGTGTCCGCCCGCCCAAAGATAAAGGAACATGAGGCTCCAAAACGAGAAAATAGAAAGCTTGTAAGAAAATATCGGCTGACCGCTCTCTTTAGGGAGAAAATAGTAAATTTGAGCGATTATCGGCACGGTAAATACAAACGCCACGGCGTTATGTCCGTACCACCACTGCACTAGGGCATCGTTGGCTCCGGCATACATCGAGACCGAGTGCCACCAGTTGCCATATCCTGAAACCAGCTTGGTCGGCACGGCCATGTTGTTAAACAAATAAAGCATCGCGATGCAAAGAAACGTCGCGATAAAATACCAAACCGAGATATAAAGCGTCCTCTCGCGGCGAATACCGATAAGACCGAATATACTAACGCCCCAAAGCACCCAAAGTACGACCACGCCGATATCTAGCGGCCACTCTAGCTCGGCGTACTCTTTTGACGTGCTAACGCCGGCAAGCAGGCTAAATACGCCGCCCGCCATTACCAGCATATATATCCAAAAGTGCAGTTTGCCTACCGTCATCAAAAACGGCGACTCGCTCATCGAGACCTTTAAAACCCTCTGTCCGATGTAGTACCACGTCGCAAAAACGCCCGAAAGCATAAATCCAAATATCACGCCCGCCGTGTGTAGCGGTCTTAGGCGGCTAAAGGTGCCGTATTCGCCCGCGAGATAGTTTAGATCGGGATACGCCATCTGAAACGCTATGAAAACGCCGACGCTCATACCGACTATCCCAAACAGTATCGTCGCGAACATAAAATACTTGGCGACCGTATAGTCGTAGCTTAGCGCCCTGTCTAGTCGCATCGATATCCTCCTTTGTTTATTTTGTTATTAGATTGTTATTTTATTAGATTTTTAGTGTAAAATCGCTTAACCGACCTAAATTTACGTTTCAAATTTTACTTTTTCAGCTCGATTTTATAGCCAAGACCCGGCGAATTTTTTATAAGACCGGCGCCCACTTTATCGCGTATTCGCTTGATAAATGTTCTAACGGCGGGATCGTTTACCTTTTCGCCAAACCACACCACGTTTCTAATCTCCTCGGTTAAAACGAGCGTACCTATGCGTTTAACTAAAAGCGAGATAAAGGCCAGTTCTTTTTTGGTTAGCGCGATCTCGACGCCGTTTTTTACGAGCACTTTTTTGGTTTGGTTAAACGAATATCCGCCCGAAATCTCGATGATATCGGCGCCTATGATTTTGGTTTTTACGATCTGTTCTAGCAGGGCGAAAAGCTCGTCCATGTCGATAGGCTTTATCACGTATTTATCGATACCCACGTCGATAGCTTTTAGCAGCTTTTCCTTTTCGCTATACGCGCTTAGGATCACTACGGGCGTGTTTTTTGAGAACTCTTTTATCTGCCTTGACATCTCAAGTCCGTCCATGATAGGCATCATGATATCGGCTATCACGATATCGGGGCTAAATTTTTTAAATTTCTTAAGCCCCTCGTCGCCGTTTGATGCCGAAATGACCTTTTGAAATACGCCTGCGAAAACCTCTTGCATCGACTCTCTTATGCTATCCTCGTCTTCAACCAGCAGTAGCGTTAGCTCTTTAAAATTTTTCATTTTTCATCCTTTAGCGGCAGCTTTATCTCAAATTCCGCTCCAAATTTTACGTTTTTAGCGCCGGCGCTTCCGCCGTGATTTTTGGCTATGCTTTTTAGCATATATAATCCGATGCCCGTGCCTAAGCTTGGGTGCTTGGTAGTAAAATACGGCTCAAAAATCTTGTCCATTATCTCCTCTTTTATGCCGCCTGCATTATCCGTTACTCTTATGATAACAAATTTATCCTTTGTTTCTAAGCTTAGCGTTACTTTTTTATCGCTTTTTTTATTTGCCAGCGCATCTTTGGCGTTAGAAAGCAGGATAATCACGGCCTGACACAGCTGCGACTCAAAGCCGTAAATTTGGCCCTCGCTTTTTAGCTCCAAATTTACGTCTATGCCCTCTTTTTCGTAGGTTCCCTGCACCATCTTTAGCGCGTTTTCTACCGCAGCCGATGGCAAGAAAGCCTCCCTATCGCGCTCAACGCTAAAAAAGTTTCTAAAATCCTCGATCGTCTGCGACATGCCCTTTATCACGCGCTTTGCGTGCTCGTAGCCGGCCTCGAATTTCTCGTTTGCTTTGACGCCCTCTTTTAGCTTAAAAAGCGTGATGCTAAGCTCGTTTAAAGGTTGGCGCCACTGGTGAGCGATGTTTGCGATCATCTCGCCCATCGAGGCTAGACGCGACTGCAAAAAGAGCATTTTGGTTTTTTCCTCGTTTTTTTTAATCTCGGCTTTTACCAAATTTTCTAGATTTTGGTTTAAATTTACGAGCTTGGCCGTCTGCTCGGCAACTCTGTTTTCGAGATTTTCGTTTAAATTTAGCAGCTCTTTTTTCGTCTTTTCAAGCTCGTTGTTTAGGTTTATCACGTCCGTCACGTCATGCCTGATCGCAAGAAACTCCTCGATCTGCCCGCTTAAATTTAAAATCGGGATAATGGTCGTGTTTAGATATACGTCGCGGCCGTCTTTGGTGCGGATTCTTATAGTGCCTTTGTGCAATTT
>CAUQMN010000184.1:0-3720 GCA_963518765.1 uncultured Campylobacter sp. | reverse complement strand
GGATATTTGAAAACAAATCCGCGATCGCCGCATACATGGCGCAAAAGATCGGAAACATCGATAGCGACGGTAACGGCGGCTATAACTACGCTCCGTTTCAAGAGATCATCCGCACGACTAACGCTACGAATTTAGAAGAGCAAAAGGCTAGAGTAGACGCGCTAGCAAACGCGGGCGTAAGCAAAACCCTAACCGAAGAAGTCGATGATATAACCGGCACCGCAGGCGACGACACTTTCACGGCGAAGTATTATCAGGGCAGTGGCGATAGAAAGTCAACGCTCTCTCCGCTAGATAAAGTAGAGGCCGGAGCCGGAAAAGACACGCTAAATTTAACCGTGCTTAGAAACACGAACTCCACCGAACTAACCGACACGGAGCTAACCAACGCCCTAAAAGGCGTCAAGCAAATCGAAAATTTAAATATCGATTCGGAGGTTAAATTTAACGCAAGCGGCGTCAAATTTAACTACGGCTTTGAAAATTTAAGCATCTCTACTATCGACAAAGTTAAAATCACCGAGACTAACACCTCAAACAAAGTTAAGATTGACACCACTGGCGACGTAGAGCTAACCGCGGCACAAGCGAAGGAAACGCAGATAATGTCGCAAGGAAACGTCGTGCTAAACGCCGCCGAAGCTACTAAAGTAGACGTGTCGGCAAACGGCACCGCAAACGTAAACGTCGCTAAAGCCCAAACCCTAAAACTCCAAGCAGGCGGGGCTACGACCGTAACCACGGGCGAAGCGATCAAAAAGGTAAATATCGACCTAAAGCGCGACTCAAACGCCCTAACCTACGCTAATACGAACGCAGCCGAACTAACGCTGGCAAATTTAGCCCTAGCCTCAGATATCGTCGCGGCAAAAGCTAAAAAGATCGACGTAACGGACGTAAATTTCGGCTCAAACTCCATAAAAACCGACGAACAAGACGTGGATCTAACGATGTCTTACGCCCAAGACTCCGCTCACGCTACGGCCAAACTCTCTTCAAGCGCGGCCGACAAGGTAAAAACGCTAAATTTACACGCCAAAGCTGGCAAAGAAGGCAGCCTAGACGTAGGCAACATCACGTCGCTAACCAAGGTCAAAGTAGACGGCGGCATGAGAAATTTAACCATGGATCTCTCCGCGCAAACGGCTCTTACGAATTTTGATTCAAGCGCTTTTGAAGGCGGATTTTCTAGCCTCAAGCTAAAAAACGTAGCAAACTCTACGGCTACTTTAGGCGCCGGAGACGATACGGTCGGGGTAGATAGCGTAGCAAACGTCCAGAGCATAAACGGCGGCGCGGGCAACGATACGATAGCCGTAACCTCAGCCGTAGCAAAAGCGACCGTAAATAAACTAACGCTTACGAATTTTGAAAATTTAAAGATAACTAACGCGCTAGACGGAGCGGTCGATATGACTAAATGGGCAAACCTAAACTCCGTCGTCCTAGGAGGCGGCGCTAGCGCGGGAGCCGAGATCAAAAATCTAGCTAACGGCTCTACCGTAGCGGTAGATACCGTAGCCGTTACCGCAGACGTAGCGGTTCTAATCAAAGACGCGCAAAGCGGCGAAAGCGACGTATTAAATTTAGCATTTAATCCAAAAGCGACGACTACCGGACTAAACAATACGGGAAATTTCGTCCTAGACTACATAGAAACCGTAAATATAACCTCAAATCAAGATACCGCCAAAACCGCAACCGCGATAAACGTTATAAATTTAAAAGCTAGCGCGGCGGATAAGGCCAAACTAACGACGATAAACGTCAAAGGCGACGGCAATACCGAGCTAAAGATAAACGACCATCTAAAACTAAAAACCGTAGACGCAAGCGCGCTAAAGGGCAAATTTACCTTTGACTCTACGGGCAAGATGGACGCCGCAGGCACGATAAAAGGCGGCCTAGCCGACGATAAGATCACATTTGACGCGCTAAGCGGCACTAGCGTAACGGGAGGTGCGGGCAACGACACGTTTAACGTAAACAAGCTAGGAACCGGTGCGGGAACGTTCGGCGCGGATCGTCTAAGCTCGGTTACTGATTTTTCTAGAGGCGACAAGCTACATCTAGGAAATACCGTAGCCAATAAAAACTCCATCCACAAATACGAGGCCGACGGCTCGCTAGATTTTGCCAACAACCTAGCAAGAGCGCTAGCAGCGGCTAAAGACCACGAGTCAAAGACCGCGTATTTCACGTATCAGTCAAACACGTATCTTGTCTCTTCAGACGCTAACGACGGCGTAACGGCGGACGACTACGTGACTAAGCTATCCGGAGTCCAAGACCTAAGCGCGGCTAAAACGGACGCAGACGGAAACGTAATACTATAATTTTATATATTACGCTCATTTTATTCTTTCTTTTCTTGCGGCGGGCGGGCTATACGCTCTACCCGCCGCGCTAAATTCGAGCTTCTTGCGCTCGTTATCCGATAATCAAAAATTTAATGTTATAATCGCCCCGGTATTAACCAAATTCAACTTACCTTAAAGGAGGCCTTTATGGCAGTAACAAAAGCACAAGTCGCCCAACTATACGTGGCATTATTTAACAGAGCACCCGAAGGCCAGGGTCTAAACGCGTGGATGGCTGCGGGAGCTACTAAGAACTTAGCTCAGATAGCCAACGATATGCTAGCTGCGCCGGCAGTGCGAGCTTATTTTAACGGCAGAATCGATAGCAACGTAAACTACGTAGAAAATATCTACAAAAACATCCTAGGCAAAGACCTAACTACGGACTCTGCAGGCATCAATGCATGGGCGTCAGAGCTAGATAGAGGCGTTAGCAGAGGCGAAGTGCTAGAAAGAGTTTTCCAAACCGCAACTAGCGCGGAAGCTATAGCAGCCGATCCGGTAGCTGCGGCAGTGTTTGCAAACAAAACGGCCGTAGCGGCGTATATGGCCGAAAAAGTACCTAACATCTCTCAAGACGGTAACGGCAACTATGCTTACGAGCAGTTTAAAAACATCATAGAGACCACAAATAGCACCAACCTAATCGCCCAAAAAGCAAGGGTAGATAGGATAGCCGCAGGTCAAAACGATAATCCAAGCTCAAGCACGAATCTAACATCCAATCCAGATACCATCGTAGGCACCGACGGCGACGATACGTTTAGCGGCGTTTACTACGTAGGCAACGGCTCTAGGGCGTCTACTCTATCGTCTCTTGATACCATAGACGGCAAAGCGGGCAAAGATACGTTAAATTTGACCGTGCAAAGAGACGGCGTCGTTCCTGACGCTGGCGCAAGAATGGACGATATAGCAACGGCTATGAGAGGCGTGAGCAATATCGAAAATCTAAACATCAGATCAGAAGTTAAATTTGCAGATCCGGCAAATTTAAATTTAGGTCTAGACAACCTAAGCATCCAAACCGTCAATGCAGTAAGCACTACTACCGATACAAAAGAAAAGGTTTCTATTGATACTACCGGACAAGTGACCCTAGTAGCAAACGAAGCTACCAAGGAAGTAACCGTAAAATCATCGTCTGCAGAGGTAAACATAGAAGCAAATAACATAGAGGATAAGGCTACTATCCAAGCCGGTACGGGTGCAGAATTAACCGCAGGAAAAGTAAAAGAAGTAATCATAAAAGCCAAAGGCGACACAACTATAGATACGGCAAAAGCTACGAAAGTAAACATAAATCTAAACGACAAGACAAAAACGCTAACGATAACAAGTCCGCTAGCCGAAGCTACAG
>CAUQMN010000183.1:0-3736 GCA_963518765.1 uncultured Campylobacter sp. | reverse complement strand
GCGTAACGGGACTAGTTGCGAGATAGGCTAGCTGCTCGCGCCAGCGGTTAAATTTGCCGCCGTGCTCGTGAAAAAACAGCGGATAGGCCAAAAACTCGTAAAAATACGCGCGCGCTTTAGTTAAGTTATTATCCATTTAAAACCTTTTCTCTCATTTGATCCATTTGCGCTTTTATCATTACTTTGGCTTTGCAGTCCGAGCAGCAGTACAGCGCTTTTATCTTGGCTTTATCGCCGTTAAATCTAGGCTCCATGATCGAGGCTATCTTCTCGACGGCCTTTTTGGTCGCAAACTCCTTGCCGCACTCGATACAGGCGAAAAGCTCGTCTCTGGCTAGCTCGCTAAACGTAAAGAAACTAGGCTCCAGATCGATCTTGCCTGGGCGCAAAAATATCGTGTCTTTTTCCGCGCAGCTAAGCTCGCAGTATCCGCACGCGGTGCAGACGCTCGGGTTAAAGACGATAGAGTTTGTTTTCTTGTCCGCAACTAGTGCAGCGACGTTGCACGCTCCCACGCAGCTTAGGCACAGCGTGCAGGTGTCACGGTTTATCTCGACGCGGCCGTATCTGATGAGCTCAGTGGTGCTAACCGAGCCTAAATTTTGCCCGTCAACTAGCCACTCTAGGCGCTTGGCGAAAATTTCGCGCTTAGGTAGGGCGTACTCAGCTATGGAGTGCTGCGAGCCTTCGATAAATTTAGCCTGAGATAGGGCGCTTTTTAGCTTGTCTTCGTTTTGCGCTACGAGGACGGCTTTTTCGTTAAATTTAAGCTCGTAAATTTGATTTAAAATATCCACCGCGTCTTTGGTGCCTTTGCCGATATTTTGCTCGTAGATCACGACCTGCGCGCCGCTTTCTTGAAGTAATGTAAGCAGATGCGTTTCGCTTAAAAATCTCTCGCCGCTAACTGCAAAAGGCAGCACGTTTGCGGGTAAATTTACGCTTAAATTTTTTAAATTCGCCTTTGCAGGCACGATTAGAGCGATCTTGCCGCGGTAGAGTTTGGCTATCTGGGCAAACGAGTTTCGCGGCATATCGGAGTAATCAAGCGCGCCGCTAGGGCACACGCTCACGCAGCCGCCGCAGTTTACACAGTCGATGTGCGAGAAAACTAGGTGCTTGGTTTCGTCCTCTTTTAGGATCGCTACCGTAGGGCAGGCCTCGACGCACCTGCCGCAGATCTCGTGCCTGCGCTCGTGGTACTGGCAGATCGTGGAGTCGTAGTGGACGTGGCTTTTAAATTTAAATTTCGGGCTTTGCGCGTCCAGCTGTGCGGCGATCTCGTCGTCGCTTTTGCCCGCGATCTCGTAGCAGCCGCTTTGCTTTAGCATGTATTCGCGCGCGTTTTCGACGAGGAAAAAGTCGCAATCCACCTCAAACTCGCCGTCGGGGCGCAGTACTAGCACGCTTAGCTCGCCTGCGGCGCCGTAGACGAATTTGATCTCAAAATGCGTTAGCTCAATGGTTTTAAAGCCTTTAGCCTTTAGCAAATTCGCCAAATTTTCGCGTCCGCCGTTGCTAACGATCACGACGTTTTTGCCGACTTGCTTTTCATAGTCGATGTCGCGCGCTAGGTCAAAGGCGCTAGCTCTAGCCTCATAAAGCAAAAGCGTGTTTTTGGCCTTATCTAGCACCGAGTCGGCGGTATTTTTTAGATAAAAATTTATCTCAGGCGCTACGACGCTTGATTTTAGTTTGGGCGAATTTGAGACGAGATACTCGCCCTCGCCGTTTACTTCGATCTGCTCGTTTAGCATCAAATTCTCGTCAAAATCGTTGTAAAAACCGAATTCTTTCATAATTTTCTCCCTGCGCTACGCGTTATCAAAATTAAGCGCATTTTAATACTAAAGCCATTAATAGGCTCTGAATTTTTATATTTATTTTTTTTAATAAGATTAGATTTATCCAAATTTATGCTAAAATCGCGCTCGGTAACACAAATTTACTAGGAGCGAATTTGAACGAACTACGAAAACTTCCGCAGATAGATAAATTTATAAAAAACGAGCGATTTTCCGGGCTTGACGTTAGCTTGCTAACCAAGGTCGCTAGGGCCGAGCTAGAGAGCCTTCGCGCTCAAATTTTAGGCGGCGAAAACTGCCCCGAGCTTGACGCTATCGTCCAAAGCACGCTCGCAAGATACGAAAAAGCGTTAAATTTAAGCCTGCGTAGCCTGATAAACGCAACCGGCGTCATCATCCACACCAATCTCGGCCGAAGCGCGATCGATCCCGAAATTTTACGCCGAGCCCAGCCCGTTATCACGGGGTATTCAAATTTGGAGTACAGCGTCGAAAAGGGCGGCCGCTCAAACCGCTACGACTACGTGGGCGGGCTACTAGCGGAGCTTTTCGGTTTTGAGGACGCCATCGTCGTAAATAACAACGCAAGCGCCGTGTTTTTGGTACTAAATACCTTCTCAAAAGGCGGCGAAGCTATCATCAGCAGAGGCGAGCTAGTCGAGATCGGCGGGAGCTTTCGCGTGCCAGAAGTCATGGCAAACTCGGGCGCGATCCTGCGCGAAGTGGGCACGACCAATAAAACCAATCTGCGCGACTACGATAGCGCGATAAACGAAAACTCGAAGCTGATTTTAAAGGTGCATCGCTCAAATTTTGATATCGTGGGCTTTAGCGAGGAAGTAGCGATGCCGGATCTTAGCGCGCTGGCAAGAGAGCGAAATCTCATTGATTATTTTGATCTTGGCGGCGGATTTTACGGCGAGCTGCCTTACGGTCTGGGGCGCAACGAGCCGAATCTAAAAAATCTAAAAGACGCCTCGCTCGTTAGCTTTAGCGGCGATAAGCTCTTTGGCTCCGTGCAGTGCGGCATAATCCTAGGTAAACGCGAGCTCATCGCAAAACTAAAGAAAAATCAGCTGTTAAGAATGCTGCGCGTGGATAAGGTGATCATCTCGCTACTGGCTGAAAGCGTCAAAGCCTACGCAAACCGCGAATTTGAGCTTATAACGACGATAAAGCAGCTGTATAAAAGCGTAGAGGAGCTGGAAAACACTGCAAATTTCATAAACTCGCGGCTAAAAACTCCGCTTGAAGTCGTCCGCACTACGACCTATGTGGGCGGCGGCACGATGCCAAACAAACGCATACCTAGCGTCGCTCTAGCCCTCAAAGGAAACGCCAACGAAAACGAGGCTAAATTTAGGAAAAATCTCGTGATCGGGCGCATCGAGGAGGGTAAATTTTTACTCGATCTTCGCAGCGTGCTAGATGCGGACGTGCAAAATTTGATAGAAAAAATCAACGAAACGGATGAAAAATGAGCTTAATAATAGGAACGGCCGGGCACATCGACCACGGCAAAACGGCGCTGATAAAGGAACTAAACGGCTTTGAGGGCGACAGGCTAGAGGAGGAGCAAAAGCGCGGGATCACGATCGATCTTAGCTTTTCAAATTTGAGCAAAAACGGCGAAAATATCGCATTTATCGATGTGCCTGGGCATGAAAATTTGATCAAAACGATGATCAGCGGCGCGTACGGGTTTGACGCGTGCCTCTTTGTCGTGGCGGCAAACGACGGGCTGATGCCGCAGTCTTTGGAGCATTTGGAGGTTTTAAATATCCTTGGCGTTCGCTCGCTCGTCGTCGCGCTAACTAAATGCGACTTAGCTAGCGCGGAGCTAATAGAGCAACGAAAAAACGAAATTTACTCCGCCGCGCAAAACTACAAAAATCTGCAAATTTTAGAGATTTTCCCGGTTAGTATCAAGG
>CAUQMN010000182.1:0-3749 GCA_963518765.1 uncultured Campylobacter sp. | reverse complement strand
ATAAATCGCTATACAACTACATCCATCCGCTGGTTTTTGGCGCAGTAGACCGCGCTAGCTCGCTCTCGCTAAAGATTTGTTGCGAGCTTTTGCGCTATCATATGAACGACGAGGCAAAGATCCAAAACATCTCCGAGCGCCTAAACAGCGACTATCCGGCTCATGATTATCCGATACTTTTCCGCGAGGCTGAGGAGATCGGACTGCACGTGCAAAAGATGGACAACGAGCTAAACGAGATGCTGCAAGAGCTTACGCTTCTTTACTCCGAGATGGGGCAGCGCGCGTTTACCGACTACGACGAGAACAGTTACCACGACAACAACATCGCAAACATCATCGAGGCAAACGGCAAGCAGATTTATTATCAGATCGACAAAGACTGGTTTTATCGCCCCGACGAGCGCCGCTGGAACGTGATGAACGACGAGAGCTCGTGGCGTAAAAACGAGCTAGTAGGCGGCAAACTCAAAAATACGATTTATCATTTATGGTGATATTTTGAGTTTTATTTTTTGGTTTTTGATATTTTACGGGATTTATTATCTGGTTTCAAATTTTAGTCAAAATCCCGTAAATTTAGGCGGCTCGCAAAAAAAGGCGATGTTTGAAGAGGCTAAATTTCTAGTTAGCCTGCTTGCTAAAGTCGCCAAAAGCGACGGCAGGGTAAACGAGCTAGAGGCTCGCCTCATCAGCGAGACGCTAGACGATATCTCTCTAAGGCTCGGCAACGACGCTGCGATGAGGGCGGAGCTAAAGCAGATCTATAACCGCGAAAAAGAGACGGTGCATAATGCTTATTTTATCGCGAGACAGTACAAAGATCGCTTCCGCCTTAGTCAAGACGCCGCGGCCGCGAAGCTATCTTTTTTACTAAATTTGGCCTATATAGACGGCGAATTTAGTAAAAGCGAGCATAACGTCATCGAGCAGATCGCTTTGGGATTTGGACTTAACGAGATCGATTTTTGGTCGATTTTAAAGAGATTTGACGATTTTTACGGGCAAAGGCGGCAAGATAGGGGAGGGCAGAGCGATCCGTACGTAAAACGCGCTAAAAGCCCTTACGACGTGCTTGGACTAAAAGAGGGCGCGCCGTTTGACGAGGTAAAAAAGCGCTACCGAGAACTCGTAAAAAAATATCATCCCGATATCCTTATGGGGCGCGGCGAGAGCGAAGAGATGATAGAAAAGAGTACCAGAAAACTGCAAGAGATAAATGAGGCGTATGAAACCATAAAACAACGTGCGGCTTAGAGGCTTGTCTCGCGAGCGCTTTTGAACGAGCTTAAAATTTTCTCCCTCGATGAACTACATGTTCTATCTTCGGTCGAAAATTTTGGCGCAACGTCCAAAATCATCTCACGATACTTCGCCTTTTAAATTCGTAAATTTTAGCCAGGTTTTTGTAAAATTCAGCCAAATTTCGGTGCGGTATTTTGAGATGATTTTTCGAGTTTTGAAGCAAAATTGAGCGTGCGCTAGGCATATAGCCTGCGGAGCGAAAATTTTGCAAAATCTCGGAAAAGCACTCAAAAGACAAACCGATAAAGAAAGGAATATAAATGAGAGCATTAATCAGCGTCAGCGACAAAGAAGGCATCGTAGAGTTTGCAAAAGGACTCGAGCGACTAGGTTTTGAGATATTAAGCACGGGCGGCACGCACAAACTGTTAAAAGAGCAGGGCGTAAAGGCGGTCGAAGTGAGCGAATATACGGGCTCGCCAGAGATGTTTGAGGGGCGCGTGAAAACCTTGCACCCAAAGATTCACGGCGGGATATTGCACAAGCGAAACGACGCAAACCACGTGAGCCAAGCCGCGCAGCACGGCATCGGCGGCATCGATCTGGTCTGCGTAAATTTATATCCGTTTCAGCAAACCACCATCCGCACAGATGATTTTGACGAGATCATCGAAAATATCGACATCGGCGGCCCTGCGATGGTGCGATCGGCGGCTAAAAACTTCGCTAGCGTTTATATCGTCACGAGTCCTCTTGATTATGACGAGGTTTTACGAGTCATAGGGGGCGCAGACGAGAGCGAGAAGGCTACTTTTAGGCGAAATTTGATGATAAAAGCCTACGAGCACACCGCGGCCTACGACTCGATGATCGCAAACTACATGAACGAGCGCTTTAACGACGGTTTTGGCGAGATGAAATTTATCGCCGGCAGCAAGGTTTTTGATGCAAGATATGGCGAAAACCCGCACCAAAAGGGCGCGCTATACGAGTTTGATTATTTTTTCAGCAACAACTTCACCGCGCTAAAAGGCGAAGCTAGCTTTAACAATATTACCGACATTAACGCCGCTTTAGCGCTAGCAAGCAGCTTTGACGCCGCTCCTGCGGTCGCCATCGTCAAGCACGCTAATGCTTGCGGCTTTGCCGTAAAATCAAATCTATTAGAAAGCTACGTCGAAGCGCTAAAGTGCGATCCCGTGAGCGCATACGGCGGAGTCGTGGCGATAAACGGCACGCTAGACCGAGCTTTAGCCGAGAAAATCAACGAAATTTACGTCGAGGTCATCATCGCCGCAAACGTGGACGAGGACGCACTTGCGGTATTTGAAGCCAAAAAGCGTATCAAAATTTTCACCCAGGGCAATAAATTTTTACAGCGCGCAAACGACAAATACGACTTCAAGCACGTTGACGGCGGTTTTGTCTATCAGCAAAGCGACGAGGTGAAAGCTAGCGAGCTGCAAAATATGAAACTACAAACCGAGCGTGCAGCCGGCGAGGCCGAGCTAAAAGATCTTGAGATCGCGTGGAAGGTTGCGGCGCTCACGAAAAGCAACTGCGTCGTCTACGTAAAAAACAGCGCCGTGGTCGCCATCGGTATGGGTATGACTAGCCGCGTGGACGCCGCGCGTGCGGCCGTGGCTAAGGCGCGCGATATGGGGCTTGATTTGCGCGGTTGCGCGCTTGCTAGCGAGGCGTTTTTCCCATTCCGCGACAGCATAGATATCGCAAGCGAGGCGGGCGTAAAAGCCGTGATACAGCCGGGCGGCAGTATCCGCGACGATGAGGTCGTAGCTGCAGCAAACGAGCATGGCATAGCGATGTATTTTACGGGCGTACGTCACTTTTTACACTAAAATTTGATCTTTTTTGCGGCGGGCAATTAGCTACGCCGCTTTACTTTATCCGGCTTAGATTTGCGAACAGCAGCAAAAATACTATCGGTAAAATTTACCTTTTAAATTTAGTTTAGATAAACCCACGCAAATAGCTGCGCTAAGATAAAAAGAGAAAACTCATATGCTAAAAGAAAATATTAAAAACGAAATAGAAAAGCTAGCTCCAAATCCGTTTAGACAAAATACGGATGAGGTTGCGGAAATTTTAAACAAGCTAAATATAAATAAACAAAGTTGCTTTGCGCAGTTATATCTTACTTATACCGGGCCTTTTGACCCGATTTTTCAGGATGTAGAGATACTGGAAATCACGGACATCCTTAGCCCTAATATCATAGAAATGACGGAATATTTTCGCGAGCATTTTTTGCTACCTCAAAGGTATATAGCCCTTAGCGACGATGCTTTCGGGATAGCTCGCGTCTATGATATAAACAGCGATAGAGTGTTTGAAATAGATATGAACGAAGTAGATAGTTTAGACGATTTTAGCGATATTGCAAATTTAAAACGGTGGGATAGTTTTGAGCGATTTTTAGACGATTTTTTGCGCAGAAATAGCATTAGCTTAAGCCTTGGCACGGGTACGGTAAATTTAAGCAG
>CAUQMN010000181.1:0-3770 GCA_963518765.1 uncultured Campylobacter sp. | reverse complement strand
TGCCCTCTTTTACCTCTTTCATTATATAACCCATGCTTAAAAATAGAAGCGAGATAAATCCGAGAGATAGCGTCGGAAGTCCGGGAACTAGAGCAAAGATAAATAGTATAAAGCCGACTATTAGAAGCGTTTTGTATTCGCCCAGCAGCTGCGTTAGCGAGCCTTCGGCGAAATTTTCATCGTCCTTGCTAGCTCGAGTGATGATGATCGCCGTAGCCGTCGACGTGATGAGGCCCGGGATCTGGCTCACTAGACCGTCGCCGATCGTTAGGATCGTGTAGTTTTGCGCCGAAGTAGCCATATCTAGGCCGTACTGAAACGAGCCGATGAGAAAGCCGCCGACGATGTTTATGATCGTAATGATGATGCCCGCGACAGCATCGCCTTTTATAAATTTAGACGAACCGTCCATCGCTCCGTAGAAATTCGCCTCGCCGATGATGGCTTCGCGGCGCTCTCTAGCGGTCTTTTCGTCGATTAGACCGGCATTTAGGTCGGCGTCTATAGCCATTTGCTTACCCGGCATCGCATCGAGCGTAAATCTCGCCTGCACCTCGCTCACGCGCGTCGAGCCTTTGGTAACGACCATGAAATTTATAAGCACTAGGATCGTAAAGACGATCACGCCGATGACGTAGTTGCCGCCTACGACGAACTGTCCGAAGCTTGAGATTATCTCGCTCACGGCATCGGGACCGTTGTGTCCTTCGCTTAAAATCATACGCGTGGTGGCTATGTTTAGCGAGAGTCTAAAAAGCGTGATGATGAGAATAAGCGTCGGAAACGTGCTAAGGTCGGTGGGCTTTGGCACGTAAACGGCGATCAGGATGATGAGCACCGAGATAGAGATGGAAAGCGCAAGAAAAAAGTCCAAAATCGCGCTAGGAAGCGGCACGATGATGATCGCTAGGATGGCGATTATGACGCCGACGATCGTGAGCCCTTTAAACCTTACGATAGGCTCTAAAAACGGTGCGACCAGGGTTAGGATATTGCGCTTTTGTTTTGCCAAAATTTACTTCTTGATTATATTTGCTAGCGTAATTGTATCTAAAAAATCGTCGATTTTAGACTGAAGCGCGCTAAACATCGGCCAAATTTGGCATATTCCGCCCTTACTGGATGAGCAACTATCGGCCGAGATAGAGCATTCAAATACCGCCATTTTACGCTTTTCAGCGCTTTCGATTACTCTTTTTATGCTGATTTCTTCAGGCTTTTGCGCGAGCATAAATCCACCGTTTGCGCCCTTAAACGAAACCAAAATGCCCTCTCTGGCCAAATTTTGTAAAATTTTAGCCAAAAAGCTTTTTGATATATCAAGCTCGCCCGACATCGTATCGACGTCCGAGGGAGCGTCTTTTTGCGCTATGTAAATCAGCGAAAGCAGCGCGTATTCGCTTGCTTTTGTCAAAAGCATAAATTCCCCTTAAATTTTTTGCGGATATTTTATTAAATTTTATCTGCAAATTTGATTAAATCAATATTTTTTAAAACAGGCGCCGCATTTTTTGATTTTTATGATATAATCGCCTTTTTTAATCTCACCAATCAGGAGGTCATTATGGCTTTGGATTCGGCTAAAAAAGCAGAAATTGTTGCGAAATTCGCTAGAAAAGAAAAAGATACCGGTTCTCCGGAAGTTCAGATCGCATTGCTAACCGCAAGGGTCGAGGAGCTAACCGAGCACCTAAAAATCTACAAAAAAGATCACTCGTCTCGCCTCGGACTACTTAAAATAGTCGGTCGCAGAAAACGCTTGATGAAATATCTAAAAGCTAAAGATTACGCAGCTTATACAAAAGTTATCGCTGAGCTAAATCTCAGAGATAAATAATCCTAAGCCCCAAATTTGGGGCTTTTCTTTCAAATTTTACTTTTTACTTATTTTCAAAATTTAACAGATCAAATTTTAGATTCCTAAAAAATTTAGCAAAAAAACAAATTTGCCATCCTCTTACATTAAATAGATTTAAATTTTCACGCACACCGCTCATTTCACTCAAATTTTACCTTTCCAACATTGAGCTTACTACGCTAAAGTTATCTAAATAATTTTTTTTAACTATAGCCCTTGACAATTATCCGCTCAATGTTGTATAATGCGCCTAGCAATTTAAAGGAGAGAGTGCTAATATGATAAAGGTGAGCAAGCGAGATCTGATACTTGATTCTATCATTCAAGCTTATCTTAGCGACAACGCTCCGATCGGCTCTAGCGAGCTCGGTTCGCGTATGGCGATGTCGATCCCAGCCTCTACGATCAGAGTTTATTTCAAAAAACTCTCCGACGAGGGCGCGATCACGCAGTTTCACGTTAGCGGCGGCAGGATACCGACGGCTGCGACGATGAGAGATTATTGGCGAGCTAGATTAAATTTCGACGAAACGCTAGATATCGCAAATCCTAACCTACTAAAGTTGCTAAGCGATAAATTTGAAATTTACGCGATGGTTTTTGAAAGCAAAACCCAAACGCTAAACGAGGTTTTAAATTTAAACAATAGATTTTTGATTTTGAGCTTTAGCGAGGACGAGATAGCACTCAAATTTAACTCGAAAGTCGAGAAGTTTTTGAGCAATCTCATCGGCATAGACCTAGGCAAACTCGAGCTTACCTGTATGCAGGTGGGTCTAAACGAGCTAAGAAGCAAGATAGCCGAGCTAAAGCGCACTAAAATTCGTTTTTTAGAAAACGAAAAGATAGCGCTTGAGATTTTCGGCAAGAGTTTTAAAAATGCGCTAAACCCTAGCTTTGAGATGGTTTTTGACTCAAATTTAGTCTTTTTCGGTGAGAATTATCTAGGCATGAAACTAGACGTAAATTTTGAGGGCAAAGAGGCCAAAATGCTTTGCGCGGGCAGTATTTACAACGACTATGAAAGATTTTTAAACAACCTAAAGGAGGCGGCATGAATGAGAATGAAAAAGCGGAGTTTGAACAGCAAATCCCGTCAAATTTCGACGAGAGTATCAGCTTTGAAGGCCTTGACGCGAAGTACGTCGAGCTTCAAAAGCAGCTTGAGGAGCTAACGGATAAGTATTATAGAGCCAACGCGGACTTTGAAAACATCAAAAAGCGTTTCGAAAAGGAAAAAGCGGACATCGCGACGTATGCGAACGAGAAATTCGCACGCGATCTTCTACCGGTGATAGACGCGCTTGAGATGGCGGTAAATTTTGAAACCGAAGGCGACGAATATGCGGCAAAAATCAAAGAAGGCATCTATATAACGATAGATCAGTTTAAAAAGTGTTTTGAAAAAAACGGTATCACGCCGATCGAAACCGAGGGCGAATTTGACCCGAATTTCCACAATGCCATGCTCCAAGTAGAAAGCGAAGATGTGGAAAAAGGCAAGATCGTACAGGTGATACAAAAAGGCTATCTAATCAACGGCAGAGTTTTACGACCTGCGATGGTATCGATAGCAAAGTAAAATTTAAAATAAAAATTTAGTAAAAAGGATCAACAATGGCAAAAGTAATAGGCATAGACCTAGGGACGACGAATTCATGCGTAAGCGTGTATGAGAGAGGCGAAAGCAAGGTAATCCCGAACAAAGAAGGCAAAAACACGACTCCTTCGGTCGTGGCTTTCACGGATAAGGGCGAAATTTTAGTAGGTGATAGCGCAAAACGCCAAGCCGTCACAAACCCTGAAAAAACCATCTACTCTATCAAAAGAATAATGGGTCTAATGAGCAACGAGAAAAACGCGCAGGAGGCTAAAGCCAGGCTGCCGTATCACGTCGTAGATAGAAACGGCG